>NZ_JALEXO010000091.1 GCF_022780145.1 Intestinibacter sp. | reverse complement strand
TTATAATTATTATGAATATGAAAAGCACAACCCCTGTTGCAAACAACATTTCTTGATGTGTTCCTGCTACGTATCCCATTTCTAGAGCTATGTTTGTTGTAAGTGGTCTTACACTATCTAGAATTGATGTAGGGAATGCTGTTGAGTTCCCTGCTACTAGTATTACTGCCATTGTTTCACCTAATGCTCTACCTATACCTAGGATTACACCTGCTAGTATTCCTGATTTAGCTGCTGGTACTGTTACTTTGAATATTGTTTCTATTTTTGATGCGCCTAATGCTAGAGATCCTTCTTTGTATGCTTTTGGTACTGCTCTTATTGAAGTTTCTGATAATGAGATTATTGTTGGAAGCATCATTATTGCTAATACGAAAATTACTGCTAATAAGCTTTGTCCTTTAGGAAGATTTAATACATTTTGTATTGCTGGAACAATAATCGCTAACCCAAATATACCGTAAAGTACTGATGGTATCCCAGATAAAAGTTCTACTGCTGTTGAAATTATTTTTGCGTATCTTTTAGGACAAATTTCTGCTATAAATATTGCTGCAAGTATTCCTACTGGAACTCCTATTATCAAAGCTCCTATTGTAGCTACTATTGAAGTTACTATCATAGAACCGATACCGAATTTTTGAGATCCTGGCAACCATTCAGTTCCAAATATAAAATCTATAAATGAGTATCCTTCTGCTATGAAAGGCATTAAACCTTTATAAAATACAAACCCTATTATAAGTAATAAACTTATTACTGCTACTAAAGCACTTATCATAAATATCTTTTCTGTAACGGCTTCTACTATATATTTGCCTCTATTTTTATTAGATGAGTTGCTTTCATTTACATTGATTGATTCCACTTTTTCCAATATAAACTCCTCCTTTTTAAAACGGAGTGCTACAAAATGCTATCTAGTATCTTTTGCAACACTCCAAACTATCTTCAATAATTTATTTAATTTCTATTTTTCATTTATACTCATGAAGCCTTCTTCTTTTATTGTATTTTGACCTTCATCACTTAATATGTAGTCTATTAAAGCTTTTGCATCACCAGTTGCTTCACCTTTAGTTACTAATAAGAATGGTCTTGATATTGGATATTTATCTTTATAAACATTTTCTTCAGTTGGTTCTACACCACCTATTTTTACTGAGTTTATAGAGTCATCTAAGTATCCAAATGAGATATAACCTATTGCATTTTCGTTTCCTTGAACAGTTGTTTTGATGTTACCTGAACCGTCAGATATTTGAGCATCTCCAGTTAATTCTTCTGATTCAAATCCTACTATTTCTTGGAAACCATCTCTTGTTCCTGAACCATCTTCTCTAGATACAACAACTATTTGTGCATCTTTTCCTCCAACTTCTTTCCAGTTAGTTATTTTTCCTGTGTAGATGTCTTTTATTTGATCCATTGTTAAGTCTTTTACATCATTTGCTGTATTTGTGATTACTGCTATACCATCTATAGCTATTTGGTATTCTTCTAATCCTTCAGATTTTTCTTCATCCTTTAAATCTCTTGAAGACATCCCTATTTGTGAAGTTCCGTCGATTGTGTTTGTTATACCTGCTGATGAACCTACTTGTTGAACTTCGATTGATACACCTTCGTTTGCTTTTTGGTAGTTTTCTGCTAAAACTTCCATTGTTGGTCCTATTGAAGTTGAACCTGATACAGTGATTTTAGTTGAGTCTGAAGCGCCTGATCCACTTGATGCTGCACCGCCACTGCTGCAACCTACTAATGATCCTACTAATAAAGTACCTGCTAAGATTGAGATTAATTTCTTTTTGTTAAACATTTTTTCTCCTCCATCGTTTTATAAAAATTTTATTTTTTTCTTTTTTAGTACCCTTTGTTTTCTTATTTCCTTTTACACTTTATATAATACAGGCAGCGTCTTAAGTCTTTATTAATGCTAGGTTATTATAAGGTTAAGTATGTTAAGTTATCGTTAACACATAAAAAAAGATCATTGATTATATCTCAATGACCCTAAAAAACTATAAGTACCCTTTTAGCTATTAATTATTCGGCGTCTACTAGACCTATATCAAAAGTTATGCTTCCTGTATAAGTTCCAACCTTTGATGAAGGAAGTTTAACTGGTAAAACTTTATTGTTGACTTCACCATCTTCAGTAAATGCTGCAACTTCTACTCCATTTGCTTGATCCTTTGTTCCAGTTGTTTCTATAACTGTTCCATCTTCTTTTACTATTTGATATCTCATAACTGTGTTTGTTTCTTTATTTGTTAAAACCATTTGATTTCTAAAATAATCTGTTCCAGCTATAGATACAGATACTTTTTGTCCATCTAAATAATTAACATTAGAAGCTTTGATTGTCATGTCTGAACCATCTTTAGCTATAGTTATTTTAGCTGGTATTTCAACTGTGTAAGTTGGATCATTTTTTAGAACGTATTCTAGTTCTGTTGATTGAGACTGAGCATTTGCTGTTACCATCATTGTTGAGCAAATTGCTAGAGTTGATAATAATAATGCTGTTTTCTTTCTTTTCATTTTTTTCCTCCAAATTGTTTATATTTAAATACTTTCGTATTTATTTACATAATCTATACTACTTCCACAGTAGCTCTCACATTGGCACCTGCGTATTGGCTTTCCTTATCTAGGGAATAAGGTGTAATTTTTATTACTGCATCATAAGTTCCCTTTTCAAGTGCTTTTTCTAATTCTATATTTTCTATAGCATATCCAGATTTAACAAAATCTGATGTGTACAAGCTTTCTCCATCTACTAATAACTCAAATTTAAAATAGCATTGATTGCCTTCAGGATTGCCCAATGTTATTTGAACATCTTTAGTATTTGCTGGTATTGTTATAGTGCTATAGCCTGGTATTTTTATGCTCTCTGGATCTGAGTTTTTTTCCTGAGTCCACTTTACTGCATTTGAATCTAAATCCCTCTTTGAAAGATTTTTATTTATAAATATTCCTGCTGGAATTACTATTAATAAAACTACTATTATTAATAGCATCACCTTTTTAGACTTATAATTCATGAAATTTCCTCCTCTATTTATTTACAACTTAAGTATAATTTTTCTATGTTAACATTTTCCTAAATGCTAGTTAATTATCACTTAAGAATATATTAATTTCTTAACATAACACAAAAAATCGCCACATAGAATAGTTATCCTTCTATGTGACGATCTTTTTAACTTATCTTTTTAGAAAATTCTCGATTAAATGGTAGCT
>NZ_JALEXO010000059.1 GCF_022780145.1 Intestinibacter sp. | reverse complement strand
ATCAGCGAATGATTTTATTTCTATTTCACTTACTTCTGATAATTTTGCTATATAATCTACATAGTCGACTTTTTCTATAGCTATAGCCTTATCAGGTCTCCACGTTGGAAGTACTTGTATATCAAAAGTTTCATCTTCTATTATAGCTATGAGGTATTATAAATCATCTATTGGATCATCTGTAGTACAAATTAATTCAACGTTAGAATCTCTCATTATGCTTCTAGCTGACATAGTTTTTAATTTTTCGTTGCATAAATTCCAAACCTCTTCTGCTGTCTCTCCATTTAGAGCACCTTCATATCCGAAGTATCTTTGTAGCTCTAAGTGACTCCAGTGGTATAATGGGTTTCCTATAGCTTTTTCTAAAGTTTCAGCCCATTTTTGGAATTTTTCTCTATCTGTAGCGTCTCCAGTTATGTATTTTTCTTCTACACCATTTGAACGCATTTGTCTCCATTTATAGTGATCTCCACCTAGCCATACTTGAGTTATGTTTTCAAATTTTTTATCCTCTGCTATCTCCTGTGGATTGATGTGGCAGTGATAATCTATTATCGGCATAACGCTTGAGTATTCATGGTAAAGCTTTTTAGATATTTCATTTGATAAAAGAAAATCTTTGTCCATAAAATTTTTCATGACATATCTCCTTTGTATTTGTATTTTTCCCTTATATATTAAAAATTTACTTAAATTTTTTTATTATATTTGTCTATTTAAATCTATATTCCTAAAGCAACTTCGAATTCTTTTATTAACTGCTCTTGGTACGCATCATCAAATTCGCCTGCGAATAATTTCTTGCTGGCTTCATTTTTTAATCTTTCCCAGCTAAATGCTTCTGCGTCAACTATTATCGGATAGAATCTAACCCCATTGTCTAACGCTGCCTTCTTATCTCCAGGAGCATCTCCTACCATAAGCACCTTGTCTTTGTCGTATCCTTTTTCTAAAAGCTTTTCTATGCAGTAAGCCTTTGAACCAGCTTCTTGACAAAGTAATACTCTGCAGCAGTCCTTTATTCCGTGCTTTGTCCACTCAGATTCTACTGCCTGACCGTTTGCAGAAGAAACTGCAGTTAAATCGGCATATTTAGACATTTCCTCCATAGCTTCCTTCACATTTTTAAAAGGCATATCCTCTTCCTGTGATTCAACTATAGATAAATTTACATGGATACTCCAAAGTAGAGCCCTCTCCATGCAGTCGTTTCTCTTCTCTTGGCATTTTTCAAGTAGAGCTGGATTTGATAATTGAGGTGCAGTTTCCACCCAATTTTCAAATTCTTCTAATCCGTCAAATTTTATTCCTTTGCGATTGCTCATCTCTCTGACAGCCATAGCCAAACCTTTGAAACGATTTATACCTCTAGTTTTTGTAAATAAATTTATTTGATTCCAATATTCTAGAGCTTCTTCTCTATACTCTTCTAAATCATATGATTTCACAAACTCAGGTCCAAATGAATTAAAATGCTTTGAATTCATAGTATCCATAGCGCATCCATCTGAATCTATACATATTAAAAAATCCTTCTCTTTCAAATAATCAAAATATCCCATTTTTGCTCCTTATATATCAAATTAGGATGTAGCAAAAACTACACCCTAATATATTTTATTTATTTTTAATTAGAAACGTGTATCTCCAAATCCGCAGAACGCATCTACTGGACTCACACCTTTAAATTCTGATTTTCCTACAAGCTTTTGAACTAATGCTTCTAATGTAATATCACTATCATCATAAGTATTTATATAAGTTTTAACTTGTGGTACGTCAGCTAAGTGGAATGGACACTTAACTGAAACGAATATAGTCGGAACTTCATTTACATAGAATGGTATGTCTGGAGTTCCTTTACTAGCTGGCCATTGTACCCTTTGGTCAGTGTTTGGATTTACGTTAGCTATGTTTATTATTAAATCGTAGTTGTCAGTTAAATCGGCAATTGGACGTTTAGCTGCATATACGTTAGCCATAGCCTTAGCCATTTCCTCTTTTGGAAGCTTCATAACCTTGTCCATTGGTGATTCCCATATTTCAACTTGGAATCCTTCAGCTTCTAATAATTCTTTTAATGTGTCTATTGGTTTCTTCTTAGCTCCACCCATTAATTCTAGGAATTTACCGAATCCACCTTCAGTTCCTTTAGCTTCAACAAGTAAAACTCTCTTTTGTCTGCCTGGTGATATTGGTAATAATTCTTGAGTGTTTTTAACTAAAGTTATACCTTTATCAGCAACCTCTTTAGCTATTTCTTTATTTTCTTCTAAGCCTATTTTCGCCATAGCTTCTTCTTTAGCTGGTAATATTTCAGTCTTAGCTTTTTTGTGAAGACCTAGAGCAGCCTTAGTTCCTAATATTCTAGTTAAAGCTTCCTCTAATCTCTCTTCTGTTATTATTCCTTTTTTGTAGCCTTCCATCATCCAGTTGAAATCCTCGTCTGGATCGTTGAAGAATAAGAATAAATCAGAACCAGCAGCTATTGCAGTTGGAAGCATTTCACTTCTCTTCATAGCTGAAGTCATAGCAACCATGTGAGATGCATCAGTTACAACTAGACCATTGAAGCCCATTTTTCCTCTTAATAAGTCAGTTAATATATACTTACTTAATGTAGCAGGCATATATAATTCTTGAGTAGTCGCATTTGGATTAAAGTGACGAACGTACTCTGGTAAAGCTATATGTCCAGCCATTATTGATGGAAGACCTGCTTCAAATAATCCACTGTAAACTCTTCCGAAAGTCGCATCCCATTCTTCTACTGATAATGAATTTGGTGCAAATGATAAATGTTGATCTCTCTCATCTATACCATCTCCAGGGAAGTGTTTAGCAGCAGGTGCTATTCCACTTTCTTGTATACCTCTCATGTATTCAAGAGATAATTCTAGAGTTTGTTCAACATCAGCTGACCAAGTTCTTATTGATATTATTGGATTTCTCCAGTTTTTGTTTATATCAACTATTGGAGCGAAACTCCAGTTGCATCCTATAGCAGCAGCTTCTACACCAGATACTCTACCCATTTCGTATGCGTATTTTTTATCGTTAGTAGCAGCTATTTTAACTTCATTTCCTATATAAGTACCATCTGTACAAGCTCCATTACCACCCATTTCAGTATTTGCAGCTATTAATAGAGGTATTTTACTGTTTTCTTGAAGTATTTTATTTTGATCGTATACTTCTTCAGCAGTTCCTGGGTTGTAACGAACTCCACCTATGTGATAGTTATCTAAAATACTTTTTAAGTATTCTTCGTCACGGCTTGCACCCATGTTTATAAATAATTGACCTATTTTTTCTTCTATAGTCATTGATTTTATAGTTTCTTCAACCCATTTAACACCTTCATCGTCTAGGTTGTAAGGTTTTACTCTTAAATTAACCATAAGTCTTTACTCCTCCTAATAAATGTCTTCTTATATTATGTCGTCGTAGTCTATATATTAAACACCTGAATATGCTGCAAATGCACCATCAACTGGTATAACAGTTCCGTTTACAAATCCTGATGCTTCTTCGCAAGATAAGAATAATAATGAACCTATTAATTCTTCTAATTCACCGAAACGACCCATTGGAGTTCCAGCTAATATTTTTTCAGTTCTAGCAGTTGGAGTTCCATCTTCGTTCCATAATAATTTTTCGTTTTGTTTAGTTGAGAAGAACCCTGGTGCTATAGCATTGCAACGTATACCAACCTTTGAGAAGTGAACTGCTAACCACTGAGTAAAGTTAGATATAGCAGCTTTTGCTCCACTGTATGCTGGTATTTTTGTAAGTGGTGAATAAGCATTCATTGAAGATATGTTTATTATGCTCGCACCTTTTTTGTTCATCATATCCATTGCGAAAACTTGTGTAGGTATTAATGTACCCATGAAGTTTAGGTTGAATACGAAAGATACCCCTTGAGGATCTAAATCAAAGAAAGTTTTCATTTCATTTAAATGCTCTGGAGCAAAGTACTCGTCATCAGTTGTAGCTTTTGGATTATTTCCACCAGCTCCATTTATTAATATATCGCAAGTTCCGAAGTCTGCTAATATAGCACCTCTTGCAGCTTCACAGCTTTCTTTTTCTAAAACGTTACATTTGTAACCTTTTGCAGTGTATCCTTTTGCAACTATTTCATCTGCATATTTTTTAGCTGCTTCTTCGTTTAAGTCAAGTAAAGCAACCTTAGCTCCACACATAGCCATAGCTTCAGCAAATGCAGAACATATTAATCCACCTGCTCCTGTTATTACAACAACTTTATCGTTTAAATCTATTTGAAAAGGTAATTTCATTTTGCGCCTCCATAAAATTTATTATTTACTAGATTTTTCTATAGCTTCCCATAAGCCGTTTAAGTAAGTAGCTCCTAAAGCTCTATCGTATAAACCGTATCCAGCTCTACCAGTTTCGCCCCAGATCATTCTTCCGTGGTCTGGTCTAATATATCCGTCAAATCCATTGTCATATAAAGCCTTCATTATTGCGTACATGTCTAAGCTTCCGCAAGAAGATAAGTGAGCTCTCTCTTCAAATCCGTTATCTAATACTTTTACATTTCTCATATGTACGAAATGTATTCTGCCCATTTTAGCGTATTTTGCAGCCATTTTAGCTACATCGTTTTTATTTGAGCAGCCTAGAGATCCTGCACATAAAGTTATACCGTTGTGCTTGTCATCAACTAATTTTAAGAATCTGTCTAGGTTTTCTTCACAAGTTATTATTCTAGGTAATCCGAATATACTCCAGCATGGATCGTCTTCATGTATAGCCATGTTTACGTCACATTCTGCAGCTACTGGTATTATTCTCTCTAAGAAATATTGTAGGTTATTCCATAAATCGTCTTCACTCATTGCATTGTACTCAGCAACTACGCTTTTTAATTCTTCTCTAGTGTAACTAGCATCCCAACCTGGAAGTGTTAAGTCACTATCACTTTCTAATGGGTTAACCTTGTCTACTTGTTCTTGATAGTAAACTAAAGATGTAGAACCATCTTCTAATTCATGGTCTAATTGAGTTCTAGTCCAGTCAAATACTGGCATAAAGTTGTAGCATATGCATTTAACTCCAGCTTCAGCAACTCTTCTTATATTTTCACAGTAATTTTCTATATATTTATCTCTGCTAGGTTTTCCAAGCTTGATATCTTCGTGAACTGGTATACTTTCGATTACCTCGAAGTTTAATCCAGCATTTTCTGTTTGTTCTTTTAATTTTGCTATAGATTCTCTGCTCCATACTTCACCAACTGGTACATCGTAAACTGCAGTTACTATAGAATGCATGCCTGGTATTTGGCGTATATTTTGTAATGTTACTTTGTCATCTTCTCCATACCAACGAAATGATAATTTCATAAAATTCTCCTAACCTTTTGTATTTTTATTTTTAACATCTAATAGCTAGTACCACAAAATGATAGTACTAGCCCCTAGATGATGTTAACCTGATTTAATATATTTTTTTATAATTAAATTAATCGTATATGATTAATTATTTGCACGTTTTTCGTTTAATATTCTAGAGTTTTCTTCTACCACTTTTTTACTTAATGGATAAGCAAAAGTTAATATTAAACCTACTATTAAATAACAAACTCCTGGGAATAAAGTAGATAAATTATATATTCCATTAACTACTTCTGTAGTTTGAGAAGCTGCTAAAGAATTGTATCCTACGAAAGTTAAGGCAAAACCACCTAATCCTCCAGCTAGAGCTTGTCCTATTTTTCTAGAGAATGAGTAAACTCCGTATATTATACCGTCGTTTCTCTCTCCAAATTTAACTTCATTGTAATCTATAACATCTGTTATTTTTGCCCATATAAGCATGTTAAATATCGCTACACCAAGTGTTATTATTGTATAGTATCCTAAAAATGCCCAAGAACTTTCTAATTTTAAGAAGTATATTAATATGTAACCTGCTCCTGCTAAAAACATACCCATTGCTGAAAATTCTTTTTTACCAACTTTAGCTGATATTTTTACTACTACTGCTGCTAACATTAAGTTTATTGGTAAACCTATCATATTAAGCATTGATAAAGCATTTATATCTTTGAAATAATCCGCAAATAAATATGTGTTCATTGTTTGAGACATAAAACTACTTAATAATAAAACTATCGCTGCAGCTATTATTGATAATAAAGCTCTATTTGATACTACTGTTTTAAAAGTTTCT
Organism: Intestinibacter sp.; assembly: GCF_022780145.1. GTDB lineage: Bacteria > Bacillota > Clostridia > Peptostreptococcales > Peptostreptococcaceae > Intestinibacter. Next base: position 22,426 of record NZ_JALEXO010000059.1, on the reverse strand, counting down.
GCTAAAGATGCACTTTCTTTTTGAGCAGGCTCTAACTTAACACGTTCTGTCGTTAATTTATAACAAACTATATAGCAAACTAATGCAAATATTGAGAATATACCTGCTACTAAAGTGAATTTTGGTCCACTTACTAATTGATTTCCATTGGCATCTGCATAATATATAACTTGTGGTACTATTGCTCCTATAATAACAGATGCAAATGTTGCTCCTAAACTTCTCCAAGTCGAAAGAGATGCTCTCTCGTCTGGTTTATCAGTTATAGCTGATGCCATTGATCCATATGGTATATTTATTGATGTATAGAATATAGAACCCCATAATATATAAGTTGCAAACATCACTACTACTTTAACTGTCATAGAAGCTCCTGCTAAGCTATATTGATACATTAAAAAACTCGATATTGCAACTGGTCCTGACATTCTCTTTATCCATGGCTTGAATTTACCGTCTTTTGTAGCTTTAGCTTTGTCGACGATACGTCCCATTGTTATATCTGTAAACGCATCTATACATCTAGATACTAAAAATAGTACCCCTACTAATGAAGCACTAACGCCCCATACTTTTGTGTAAAATATCATTAAATACATGCTCGCAAATAGGAACATAAAATCGTTTCCTAAATCACCGCATAAATACCCTACTTTATCTTTTATTCCAAAAGCTTTTGTAGTCGTTTTGTCTGATTCTAATCCTAAGTTGTTCACTTCACGTAAGTCCATCTTAAAACCCCCGATGCTTAATTTTTTAATTGTTTTGTCTTTTAGATTTTTAATTATTATTTCTGTAATTTTTATTTTTTAATTTTGTTATCATGTAGTCTATTTGTAGTTTATTCATTTACAAATCAACACTAATCGATTGTGTTATTTTAATAACAATCTAATAGTAGCACACTTGTATACAAGTTGTAAACAATAAATTTATTTTTAATAAAAATTTTTTTATACGTTGTGGTTAAATTTTCAATATTATTTTTTGAAAACCTTTTTAATATTGACATACCTAATTTTTAAATAGTATAATTAATCTCAATAAATTTTATTTATCAAAGATAAAATTTCCAAATGCTAGTATACAAGTATATTTATGTAAATTTCATATACACATAATAAACAGCTAGTATAATAATACTATTCATAAAATTAATAAAATGGAGGTTCTTATGAGACAAATTACATCAATCAACGCTGATTGGATCTTTATAAAAGAAAACATCAGCGCAGACAATGCAATGACAGCAAATGGAGATAAGGTAAACATTCCTCACACTTGGAATAACTTAGATGGACAAGATGGTGGCGGAGATTATATCCGTGATAAATTCTGGTATCGCAAAGAATTAAATATAGAAATAAAAGAAAATAAAAAATACTTTATAGAATTCGAAGGTGTTAGCTGTATAGCAAATGTATATGTAAACAACACTCATGTTGGAGAGCATATAGGTGGATTCTCTACTTTCAGATTTGATATAACTAATCAATTAAAAAATGGACAAAATACTATATTAGTACAAGCTGATAACACAGTTAACCAAAAGACTTACCCACAGGTTGCTGACTTCACATTCTTCGGTGGGATATACAGAAATGTAAATATAATAGAAGTTGCCGATACTCACTTTGATCTAGAATACTGTGGAGCTCCTGGAATACAAGTTACTCCAGTCTTAAATGAAAATGGAACTTGCGATATAAATGTAAAATCTTTTGTATCTAACATAGTTAATAATTTAACTGTCAAATACTCTATATACGACGCAGAAAACAATTTAGTATTAGAAGACACTCCTTCTAATATGACAGAAACAAACTTAACTATGGAAAATCCACATCTTTGGAATGGTATAGAAGATCCATACTTATATAGAGCAGTTGCTACTCTTTACTTAAACGATGTGGCTATAGATGAAGTTTCTGCTAACTTCGGTGTTCGTTCATTCGAAGTAGATCCTAATAAAGGATTTATATTAAATGGTAAACCATACTCTCTTCGTGGAGTTTCTAGACACCAAGATAGAGAAGATATGGGTTGGGCTCTTACTACTAAAGAACACGATGAAGATATGGAGCTTATCCGTGAAGTTGGAGCAAACACTATAAGACTTGCTCACTACCAACACGACCAATACTTCTACGATTTATGCGATAAATACGGTATGGTAGTTTGGGCTGAAATACCATTTATATCTGTATTTATGAACACAGAAGAAGCTAAGCAAGATACATTAAACCAAATGAAGGAATTAATAGTACAAAACTACAACCACCCTTCTATATGCTTCTGGGGAGTTTCAAACGAAATAACAATGAAGGGCGACAAGGACGAAGCATTGATAGAAAACCTTAATGCAGTAAACGACTTAGCTCACTCTCTAGATAAAACAAGAAAAACTACTGTAGCTAACCTATGCATACTTGATCCTGCAAGTCCAGCTGCAACTTACCCAGACATAATAGCGTACAACCACTACTTCGGTTGGTACATGGGTGAATTAACTCAAAATGAAGACTGGATAGACGATTACCATAGACGTTTCCCAGATAGATGCCTAGGTATATCAGAATACGGTGCTGAAGGTATATTAAAATGGCATTCAGATGACCCTAAGGTAAAAGATTACTCAGAAGAATACCACGCTCTATACCACGAACATATGGCGAAAATATTCGATGAAAGACCATTCCTATGGGCTACTTATGTATGGAATATGTTCGACTTCGCAGCTGATAATCGTGATGAAGGTGGAGTTCAAGGACGTAACAACAAGGGACTAATAACATACGACCGTAAAATCAAAAAAGACGCCTTCTATATATACCAAGCTTACTGGGCAACTAAACCAATGGTTCATATATGCGGCCGTAGATATGTAAATAGAGCTCACGAAGCAACTACTGTAAAAGTTTACTCTAACTTAAACAGCGTTACTCTATTAGTAAATGGAGAAGAGTTCAAAACTCTAGAAGGAAATAAAATATTCATATTCGAAAATGTTCCTCTAGCTCTAGGCGAAAACACTATATCAGTTAAAGCAGGCGACTTAACTGACGAAATCAAGCTAAACCGTATAGAAGAAGCTACTGATGAATATGTATTAAAGGATACTGCTGCAGGTGGCAACGTAGAGAACTGGATTGACATAACAACTGGAAATATGCTAGAATTTCCAGAAGGGTATTTCTCAATAAAAGATACTTTTGGAAATATATTTGAAAACGAAGCTGCAAAGGAAGTAGCTTTAAAAGCACTTGAAGAATTAAATGAAAACGCTGAAGGAATCCCTATGACTGAAGAAATGCTAGATATGGCTAGTACAATGACACTTATGTCTATCTTAAACTTCATGGGAATCAAATGCGATAATCCGCAAGTTGCTAAATTAAACGAACAATTAAACAAAATACAAAAATAATTATTAAAAAACAGGGGAAAACTTAGATGGCAAACAAAAAAAATAATGCTTCATCAAATGTTGTCTACACAGGCTTGAAGGAGGATATATTAAGTCTTAAATTGCCTCCTGGAAGCTCGATAAGCGAAACAGATACCGCAGCCAAATACAACGTATCTCGTACTCCAGTGCGCGATGCTTTCAAGGCTCTAGCAAATGAAGGTCTACTCGAGGTAAAGCCTCACATTGGAACCTTCGTATCGCTTATGGACATAAACCAGATTTCAGATGTGCTTTACATCCGTAAAGTCGTCGAGCAATCTATTTTAAAGGACTTGGCAATATCTTTTTCTGAAGCAGATGAACTTAAGTTAGAATTTAGCTTGAACGAACAAAAGCGATTCTTACAAAGTGCAGATAACGATGAACATACAGTAACTGATTTCATAAAATACGACAATAATTTTCATAAATTAATATTCCGTATCGCCGGCAAAGAAAGCATATGGAATATGATATTCGGAATCAATCAACACTACGAAAGATTCCGCTCATTGATAAACTTACACGGGGATAACAATATACAGACTTTATACGAAGAGCATTGCTCTATTGTAGAAGCACTTACCAAAAAGGACATTGAAGCATTGCAGACGATTATAAGTAAACATATATACGATGGTTTTAGAAATAGTTCGGCGCTATTGCTTCAGTACTCTGACTATTTTATTGATTGCCATCATTAATATAAGTAATTTATAAGAAAATCTTTATTCTAAAAATCCATAATGTAGATTTTCTTGAAATGCATGACAGAAATTATATTTATCCAAAATTTCAAAAGAATATAATTTCCTATGCATTATAAAAAACTTTTAAAAACTTAAATAAACATTCTATATACATTATGTTTACTATAAAACTAAAATGACCAGTAGATGCTAATTCTACTGGTTATTTTTTATTTCTCTATATTTTACAAAATAAGATATTATAAGATTTGATAGTGGATTAAGTACCACACATCCCGCTACTAAAATAATTATTTTCATAGGCCAAAATTTAACATAAGTAACTAAATACAAAAGAAGGAAAAAATACACAAAAAATCTCAAAATTTTTAAATATTTTAAACTTTCCATTTCATAAATAGTACTGCATTTTTCACATTTTAATTCACAAGATTCTGAATAAATGATATATTTTAACTTAACAAAATTTCTCAATCTATTTAATAAAGTAATTCTTTTATTACACTTATTACAAGTTATCATATAAAATCCCCCCAAAAATTATTATTCCTATAACTTACAATAAGTATATCATAAAAATAATTTTAAAAAATCTTAATTCCCGCAAAAATCACTACACATATTATACATATTTGTTATATCTCAAAATAGATATTTTCAATAAATAATTAATCCTTTAACATTACTCACTTTATTTATTGTCAGATTTATTTTGATCATTTATATAATCAATAGGTCTATAAGCAACACCTTTAGCGTACCATCCAATTTGTTGTTCATGTATTCCGCCTTTAGGATATCCAAACTTGTTCTTAGATTGTACAATCTTGCCATCTCCTACATAAATCACGACATGTCTAGTAGTATAAATCAAATCCCCAGGCTGCAAATCGCCTTCCACCTTATATTTTTCTAAAATTTCTCTTTGTTGAGTAGTCGAATATCCTATATTGACACCTGATGCCTCTTCATAAATCCAATATGCTAACCCAGAGCAATCAAAAGCCTGTTTTCCTATGTATTTTTTCTTATCTAATGGATATTGATTTTGACCGTAATATCCAATAAGCTCGTCTAATCTTTCTTCAGTCATAATTTCGCCTTTTCCACCCCATACATATTCCATTTTTACTTTTTCTTTTGCCAGTGAGATTGCTTTTTTTATGATTTTTTCATCTTCCTTACTCATATTGTCCCATTCATGGTCGTAGTTTGTCTCGATATTTGACTTCTCTAATACGTTTATGCCAAATTTATTCGCGACCTTTTTTACTCCATATAGACATAAAACAAGAACAGCTACTGCAATTAAAATTTTGGATAATTTCTTTTTCACAAAATCCCATCCTCTCGCAAATCAACTCTACTACATCGTATATTTTATGCTCGATTTTAGTTAATTTATTCTTCTTAATTTTAATTTTAGTAGCTATATTTTATTATTTTTTAACTTTTTTATTAATTTTCCTAAAGTAATTATAAAGAATATACTCTTTTAGAATAAGTCAGTACTCAAATATTTTAATCCACTGTCATTTAAAGTAAGAACAATATTTTTTCCTTTTTCCTTACCCTTTAATAATTGAATAGCTGCACAAACATTTGCTCCTGATGAAAATCCTACAAATGTTCCTTCTAATCTAGCTAAATCTCTTGTAACTTGAATAACATCTTCATCAGTAACCGCAATACATCCGTCAATTAAATCCTTATCAACTATTGATAAATCCATAGCATATCCACAGCCCTGAATCTTATGGCGTCCTTCATTTATAACATCTTTTCCTGCATATACTGCTGCATTTTCAGGTTCAACGACATAACAGCGTATGTCCTTGTTAAATTCCTTTAGTTTTTTTGCACACCCTTCAAATGTACCTCCACTACCTAATATATCTACAAAACAGTCTATATTTCCGTCACTTTGCTCTATCATCTCATTAGCTGTATGAAAATGTGCTCTATAAGATCCCTTTAAATTAAATTGATCTGCACGAAAAGCATTTCTTTCCTTAGTTAATTTTACAGCCATTTCTTCTACTAATTTTAAATCCTCACCAGATACTTGACCTTTAACTGAATTTTTAGTTTGTGGAACTAAAACAACCTCTGCTCCAAGTGCTCGCATCATTCTAGCTCTCTCCATAGAATTTCCTTCAGACATACAAGCTATAAAAGGATGACCTTTAGCTTGACAAACAATAGAAAGACCTGTTCCTGTATTTCCACTAGTAAGTTCAATAACAGTTTGACCAGGTTTTAACTCACCACTAGCCTCTGCCTCTTCAATCATTTGTAGAGCAGGACGGTCTTTTTTACTAAATCCTGGATTTAAGTATTCTAATTTTGCAAAAATATTTCCCTCTACTCCATAGTGCTCAGTAATTCTACTAAGTCTTAGCATAGGAGTTTCCCCAATAGCATCATAAATATTTTCAATTATTTTTTTCATAAACCTTGCCCCCTTTTTATAGCCAAGTTATAATTAAATATAATTTACAAAAGTAAGATATATTTATCGTTAATTATAGTTTACGTACGTTAAATATATTTGTCAATAATATTATTAATAAAGGGAGAAAAATAATAATGAATATAAATTTAATCATAGCAGAAAATCTAAAAAGACTTCGTAATGAGAGAAATTTAAGTTTAGGTCAACTTTCAGAATTATCTTCACTTAGCAAAGTCATGATTTCTCAAATAGAAAAAGGTGAAACCAATCCAACAATAAATACTATTTGGAAGCTAGCTTCAGCATTAAACGTTTCATATACATCATTGCTAGAGCAACAGCAGCATGATACTTATGTTATAAAAAAATCCGATATCAACCCTCAATTAAATGAAGATGAAAAATACCATCTTTACTGTTATTATAAAAATACACCTAATCGCAATTTCGAGCTTTTTCAAATGGAGCTAGATGAAGGCGCTAGCTATACTTCTATAGGACATCCTAAAAAATCAGAAGAATATGTAATGGTGTTAGAAGGTACATTGACTTTAGAAGTGAATAATGAAACTTTTATATTAAATGCTGATGATAGTATTAAATTTACCGCTTCTAGCAAGCACACTTATTGCAATAGCGGTGGTGGGACATTAAAAACTATTATAATTAATTTCTATCCAGTTTAATTATAGTCGCTAAAATTTAATAGGCCATCGCAAATTTCATTTTGCGACGGCCTATTTTAGATTCAATGGTTTTAACTTATATATTTTATCCCATATAAATTTGTATTATTTTTTGTAATTGTTCATTCAAATCCTCTGGGCAAAATCCATAATTTAAATGATTTCGATGCTCATCCCATCCACATAAAAATTCTTTTCCAAATGATGCTTTTTCCACAGTAAAATACTTCATTTTTTCAAATTTTAAATCAAACATAAAATAAACGTATTTACATTCTAATTCTACCCTTGGATCTGGCATAGTTACTCTGACTATTTTAACTTCTTCATCCACATTTAGAGCATCTACTTTGTAATCTTCTTTTTTATAAAGATTTTCACATTCTATTTTATCGCAAAAATCATCCATTATATCGTAAACTAACTCTCCATTGCTTTCTAGCAAGCTCAACATAAATAGATTTTTGTTCTCAAAATAAAACAATGGCAATGCTTCATGCTCTAATGTGTATCTAGCTTTTTTCAATTTCATACTTATACCCCCATTTTTGATTAATAATATATAAATTTATTGAGCTTTCACTCAAAAATTATCCCCTGATATTGTTTTATATTTAATCCCTCTATACTTAATTATACATTAGATTTTCAAAAATACTAATAAAAAAAGATATAATTGTCGAAATAATCAATTATACCTTTTTCTTACTCTATTTTATTATATTAAAATTTCATTCCTTTAAAATACTCAATTCCCATAGCATCTCTAACTTCACTTAAAGTTTGAGCTGCTACTGCTCTAGCATTGTCGCTACCTTTTCTAAGAACTTCATATAAATAATCTTTATTCTTTTCTAATTCTTTTCTTCTAGCTCTAATTGGTTCTAATTCAGCTTGTAATATATCATTTAAATATCTCTTAACCTTAACATCGCCAAGACCTCCACGTCTGTAGTGAGCCTTCATTTCTTCTAGAGTATCTTTATCCTTGCAGAAAGCATCTAAATAAGTGAATACAGCATTATTTTCAACACATCCTGGATCTTCAACTCTGATGTGGTTAGGGTCTGTGAACATGCTCATTACTTTCTTTTGTACTACATCAGCTTCGTCACTTAGGTATATAGCATTTCCTAGAGATTTACTCATCTTAGCTTTTCCGTCAAGTCCTGGAAGTCTTCCTTCGATTCCTTCTGGATACATTCCTTCTGGTTCAACTAAAACTTCACCGTAAATATTGTTGAAGCTTCTTACTACTTCTCTAGCTTGCTCTATCATTGGTTTTTGGTCGTTTCCAACTGGAACTAAATCAGCCTTGAAGGCAGTTATATCAGCAACTTGGCTGACTGGGTATACGAAGAAGCCTGCTGGTATACTTTCACCAAATCCTTTTTGTTGAATTTCAGATTTTACAGTTGGATTTCTATGTAATCTTGCAACTGTTACTAGGTTTAAGTAGTATACTGTAAGTTCTGCTAATTCTGGTATTTGAGATTGTATAAATAAATTTGTCTTAGTTGGATCTAATCCTACAGATATATAGTCCATAGTTACTTCTAGTAAACTATCTACTATTTTTTTAGGATTTTTAGCATTGTCAGTCAATGCTTGTTGATCTGCTATCATTATAAACATATTGTATTTGTCTTGATTTTGTAGAGCTACTCTGTTTTTTAAAGAACCTGTATAATGTCCTAAATGTAGCTTACCAGTAGGTCTGTCACCTGTTAATATTGTTTTTTTCATATTCTTAATCTCCTTATCGATAAATTTTCCAATTAAAAAATCCCCTCCTACACATATAGGACGGGATTGCCGCGTTGCCACCTAAATTGCCAAATTCAAAAAATTTGACCTCTCAAAAAACAATTCTCCAAGGCCCATTCATTAAACCCTCTCTTGCCGAGATTTCACCATCCTCGACTCTCTTTGTTGAGCCTAAATTTAACTACTTTTCCTCTTCACAGAATCAATATTGATTTTTAGTTTCTATATTCTTATATTATTATCTTTGTAAAAAAAAGTCAATTATTTTCTGTCCTCATCAGTCACCGCAAATACATATGGAATATTTCTATAATGATCTCCGTAGTTTAATCCATATCCTGCAACAAATTTATCTTCTATAGTAAATCCACAATAATTTGGTACTAATTCTACCTTTCTTCTACTTGGTTTATCAAGTAAAACACATGATTTTATACTTTTAGGATTTTTAGTCTTTAAATGCTTCAAAACATGAGACATAGTCAATGCTGAATCAGTTATATCGTCTACAACTAATACATCGTAACCTTCTAAGCTGCCTTTGATATCTGATATAACCTCTACATTTCCACTAGTAGAAAGCTCATTTCCATAGCTTTGAGTAGTCATAAATTCAATTCTTGTGTGTAAATCGATTGCCCTAACTAAATCTGCACAGAATATAAAGCTACCTCTTAATAAAGATATTACCATTAAGTTTTTATCTTTGTAATCAGCAGTAATTTGAGCTCCTAATTCTTTTATTCTTTTATTTATATCTTGTTCAGAACATAATACTTCCCAGACTTTCTTTTCTATATCCATTTCTATTCCTCCATAATTTTAATATATTTATTTTATAATGATTAATAAATTCTGTCTACAAGAAATATTATGTATTGCATAATTTCCTATATATTACAAAATAGATACATTATTTAGCTTCACCATTTTTTATTTTTTTATTCATTTAAAACACATTAATTTAAATAATAAAAAATTTCTTTCTATATTATTCTATACAAAAATAGACCCTATATAAATAATCTTATATAAGGCCTATTTTCATTTTTATTAACAACTATTTTTGTACTATTATCGATTCCAACAAATCAACCAATTCACTCTCTGATATATTCCTTGTCTCTATATCAAAATTTACGCCATTACTATTAAATGTAACAATATATGTGCCACTAAAGTAACATATCACAAGCTCAATATCTTCAATTTTCGATTTTTTACACATAGTATTATTTATATAATAATCTGTTAGTGGCTCTTCAATTTCTGAAAATGCAAATTTTATATTTTTTTCTCCATTATCCTTTTCATAATAAAACAGATAATCATGCAGTACATCGTACTTATCAAAATTTATGTCGCTTCTAGTATAAATATTATAGCATTCTTCTAATTTAAATCCATTTGGTAGTTTAAGATTATCCATAAACTTAAATCGTTTTGGCAAATTTTTAATCTCTATAGTTTTTATATCTGCATCTAAACAAGCCTGTGACATTTCTTTTATTTTATTTATATTTAAATCAACATTTTCAGTTTGTTCTACAGTTCTATTATTTTTAGCTATGTAGTTTACTCCTATATCTTTGAATTTCACAAAACAAGCCAATACTACTGCTAAGACACAAATTGAAGCTACAATATATCTCACTTTTAGCTTTCTTATTGTACCCACATCTTCCACTTTAGATAAAATAATATTGTAATTTTTTTCTCTATCAAATTCCTTTTCTATCTGTTTCTTTAGATCATTAGACATTCTTGTCACCTTCAATCTTAACATTTTTCCTAATATCTTTTATAGTTCTATATAATATGTTTTTCACATTAGAATCACTCATACCTAGCTCCTTTGCGATTTCTGATATTTTCAAATCCAAGTAATAATACATATAAAATACCCTAACTACTCTAATATCCTTTTTCTTGATATATCTCCAAACCATTTCTGCATTTAATTTAGTTATCGCTCGAGCTTCTATATCAATATCAGATGATATATCTAATTCATATTCATCATCTCCTAAATTTTTCGATATAGAATATGTTTTTAATCTATATAGCAAACCGTAATGTCTTTGTATTTTCTTTTTAGCTATTCCTATAACGAAATTCGATTGATTTTCTAATAATATGTATTTTTTTCTTTTTAAAATTTTATAAAGTTCTACATATGTGTCTTGCAATAAATCGTTGACATCTTCTATATTTGAACATTTACATATTATGTATTTTAGCGTGCTATTGTATGTAGCTTTATATATTTCTTCAAAATTTTCTAGTGATATCTGAGCGCTCATTTTCTTCTCCTTTCGTTATATAGTGTATTATTTTTTGAAAAAAGTTTCATTTTTTTATTTATATACAAAAAATAACTCTATTCCAATCATCTATAAGATCAAAATAGAGTTATTTTTCATTTAATATATATATCTATTAACTTGTGCCTAATTTATAAACTATTTAACTTTATTTATTTCATTCATTACATCTATAATTACTTGATCTGTAACTTGCATACCTTGGTCACTTACTTTACCTAAATTCTTGATTGATTCTTCTACTTTGTCACCGATTATACCGTTTTTAGGTGGTACATGGAAGCCTTGTTTTGCTATTATAGAACTTTGAATTGATGCTGATGCTGCTGAAGATAATTTTAATGCACAACCAGCTTTTGCACCATCGCAAATCATACCACTTAAATTGGCAATCATATTTTCTATAGCACCTTTTATGTGGTTAATATCTCTATCCATAAGCCAAGATATACCAGCAGCTGATCCTGTAGAAGCAGCCACACCACATCCACAAACTGCAGATAATCTACCAGTGTAATTTTTTATATATCCAGTTACTAAGTGAGATATTGCCAATGCTTTTGCTAGGTTTTCATCAGTTTGAGGGTATTTATTGTTATATGCAACTATTGGAAGTATAGCAGTTATACCGTGATTACCACTACCATTTGAACTCATAACAGGCATTTTTACTCCAGCCATTCTAGCATCTGCAGCTGCAGCTGTTAGCATCATAGCTTCTGTTATTAAGTCATTAGACATATATCCTTCTTCTTTAGCTCTCTTTATACCAAATCCAACACCAATTCCGGCTTTATTATTTAATCCATAATTAGCTATGTCCATATTCATTTTTATTCCATCTAGTAAGAATTTGATGTCTTCAAAATCCATTTTTTCAACATTTGCTACTATTTCTTTTATATCTGTAGTATCCATTAATGTTTCTTTTCTTGGTGCATCAGCTTCTTGCACGATATCTTCTTGATGGAAATCACCTGTATCTAGTAAAACTTCTTCGTTCTTTTGTAAATATACGAAATTGTCATGTTTTTCTTTTATAACTACTTTTGCTGTGTTATTTTCTCCTTTTAAATCAACTTCTATAAATACTTTATCCTTAGTTTCTGCTGGGATTATATTTATAGGCTTTGTGTCTACATATTCTTCTGATTCTCTTACTTGTTCGTCATCTAGTGTTTCTAATACTGTTAAACCATTTTCTGAATGTCCGCCTACAAATCCCATTGCAACTGCTATTTTTAATCCTAATCTATCTGTACCTGGAATTCCTACGCACATTCCATTTTTATATATACTTGGACTTACTAAAATTTTATTTTCTACTATTTCTTCATCTAATAATTCTTTAGCTTTAGCACAAGCTAATGCTACTGCTACTGGTTCTGTACATCCTAATGCAGGTTTTACTTCTGCCTTTAACATTTCAATTAATTGTTTTCTTATATCTCTCATCGTCGTACCTCCTAAATCAACTAAAATAAATCTCCTAATTTGAATAAAACTTTTCTTAAATAATATTAATAGCATTTTTCATGCCAATTTTTTACATTCTAAAAAATATTTTTTATTAACTATTTTTTGAGATTACTTTAAATATTTTTTAGATTATCATTTTATATTTATTTTTTTGAAGTAAGACGTATTTGTATTTTCTCAATTCACAAAAAAATAATCTCAAATTGAGATTTTATCTCATTTTGAGATTATTTTAAATCAAATTGAAATTATTTTATATCGAGCTTGTCCTTGTATTTTTCTAATTTTCTATATAATGTTGCTCTAGATATTCCTAATGCATTTGCAACTAATTCTTTATCCTTTTTATAATTTTTGTACATATCTAAAGCTCTTTTTATTTCTCGTATTTCTAATTCCTCTAGCGTTCTTATTTCTTCATTGTCTTTCACATCTTCAACATAATTTATAGTGGTAAGCGTCTTTGGCATAGAATCAAGTGTGAGAATTTTAGACTGTGACATATTTATGCTGTACTCAATTACATTTTGAAGCTCTCTGATGTTACCTGGCCAGTTGTAGTTCATAAGTAGCTGTTTAGCATTTTCATCTATCCCTAAAATCTCTTTTCCAAGCTTGTCCGAATATTCCTTTATCATATAATCAATTAATAACGGTATATCCTCTCTACGCTCTCTAAGGCTAGGTAATTTAATAGGAATAACATTCAATCTATAGTATAAATCTTCCCTAAATGAGCCGTTTTTTACCATAGCGCTCAAATTTTTATTTGTTGCCGCAATAATTCTTACATCTATAAATATATTGCTTTTTCCACCTATTTTATCTAACTCGCGTTCTTGAAGTACTCTAAGTAGCTTAGCTTGTAGATGTAGGCTCATATCTCCTATTTCATCTAGGAATATAGTTCCCTTATCCGCCAATTCAAACTTTCCTAATTTTCCGCCCTTCTTAGCACCTGTAAATGCTCCTTCTTCGTATCCAAATAATTCACTTTCCAGTAAATTATCTGGAATAGCAGCACAGTTTACAGTTACGAAAGGATGATCCACCCTATCACTGTGATTATGTATAGATCTAGCAAATAATTCTTTACCTGTTCCACTTTCTCCAGTAATCAGTATAGTCGATGTAGAATGAGATGCTATCAAGGCGTTTCTTTTAGTTTGAATTATTAACTCGCTATTTCCAATTATATTATCTAAAGTTATTTTATAATCTTTATTTATCTTGTTGTAGTTCTTTATAGCCTCCTTCTTTTCTATGAAATCTATAACATATCCCTTGAATTTTCCCTTTATCATTATTTTATTTATATTGTAAATCCCTTTTACATTTCTGTTTCTTTTATTGTAGACGAAGCTTCCCATTTTATATTTATTGAAATTGTTGTCGTTTACTTTTTTTATAAAATTCAATGCATCAAATATACTCTTTTCAAATAAATCTTCGTCCCTTAAGTTGAATAACTCTTTAAACTTATGGTTGCATTTATCCACATGACCATTTATATCTACAGAAACTACCGCCTTATCCATATTATCTAGCAAAATTTCTAGCTTCTTTTTTTCGACCTCTAATTCTTCAGTATTGATTTGCGCCTTTAGCTTGCTCGAAATCAAATCCGCCATTTTTTTCAAAAAATTCATCAAGTCGTTTATATTAGCCTTTATGGCATTAGATTGTTCTTGGCTAAACGCTATAAGCCCTATAACTCCATAAGACTTACCATCTAAAACTATAGGACAGCATACCTCTGCAAATTCCTTGCAAATTTCTACGTGATCACATACCTTGCAAATAGCGCTGTTCTTTGGATCTTCAATAAAAATCCCAACCTGTTCTGTAAAAGATTTTTTAAAAGCTGAATATCCATTTACCTTATCTCCAATTTTATCTATGTATTTTCCTGTACCTGCAATTCTTATAAAATCCTCATCCACTATTGTTACATCTATATTTAAAACAGATAAAATAGCCTCTGCTATGTTCTGTATATCATCCTTAATATTTTCTAGTTCTTTCATTATAATCATCCTTTATCTTATTATTAAGAAGTATTTCTCTGATATCCTTTAATAGCATCAATATTTTATTTAGCGTAAATTGAATGCTTACAAGAACTACAAATAACATTATAACCGCTACTATTGTATAATTAATAGTCATAACAACCCTCCTTATTTTATTAAATAAAAAATCCTCCATTATATTTTAGAGGATAAATTTTTAAAATACACAAGAAATCGCATTTATATAATTTATAGTAAAACATTGTTTCTATAGATTGCAAAATTCTTATTTATATTTTACATCTTTTATTTAATTTTTTATACGCAAATATTTATTTTTCATCCTCCTCGACTTTTTTTATTTTAGAAACAGAAACTTCGTATGCTACTTTTTTTACTACAGTATTCTCGTCTATTTTCTTTTCATAAGGTCTACTTTGAATTCTCCCCCACATTTGAATTCTATCTCCTACCTTTAAATTTCTAGCAAATTTCGCGTTTCTTCCCCACACTATAGAAGGTATATAATCTGATTTATTGTAAGGTCTATTTATAGCTACTAATAAATCTGTTATCTCTCTTCCTAAAGGTGTTTTTCTATATGTAGGACGCTTGCATATATACCCATCTAGATAAATGCTGTTAGGATCTTTATTTTCTTCATCTATTGGCTTTATCTCTCTTACAAATACAGTTAAAATTAATTTGTTTTTTTCGCCCACATTTTTATTGTAGGATCTCAACTGGCCGATTACATTTACATGCTTATTATTTTCAAAGTCCAACTCCTGTATCAATCGCTCTGATATCGTCATAGGTAAAATATCACTACAATCGCTCAATCTATTTATTTTTATTTTTGTATTATAAAATTTTTCCCCAAATATTTCATGGCTAAATTCTAAGTTATCTTCAAGCTCTCCGCATAAATTTACAATATTTGTATCGCCTTTCATAACTACCATACTCTTTATCCCTCCGAATTGTTAATTATTTCTTTATCTTCTATATGTTATAAATATATTTTTTTAAACCAATATTTATTACATTTTATTTTTATGTACTAGCTATTTATTTCGAAATTCTCTCTTTAATCGCTGAACACCCGAGGAATCTATGTAGTAATTTTCATCGTAAATTAAATCCGAAACCTTGACCATCTTATATCCATTTTGTTTAAAATGATATACAATTTGATCTAAATAATAATCTATATTTTTGCCATTTCCATGAAACAATACTATAGAACCTGGAGAAGTATTCTGTGCAACTCTATCAATTATATTGTTATCTTCTATATTTCTCCAATCCATTGAGTCCACATCCCATTTAACAACTGTATATCCTAGAGCTTCACATAGCTTTACTTTATCCCCATCGATTTCTCCAAATGGAGGTCTAAATATATTAGATTCCTGTCCTGTGATTTCTTTGATTTTTTTAGAAGTGAATTCCAATTCATTCTTTACATCTTCATCTGATATTTCATCGAAGTTAGGGTGTGTATTCGAATGATTCTCTATTTCGTGACCATTTTTATGTATTTTTTCTACTAAATCTCGATTTTTATCAACCCAATTACCTACAACAAAAAAAGTAGCTTTTACATCGTATTTATCTAAAATATCTAAAATTTCATCCACATTTCTCTCATTATAGGAAATATCAAATGTCAGAGAAATTTCCTTCTTGTCTGTATCAACCTTATGTATCGGAATATCTGCACTTTGCTCGCTAAAATACGTCTTTATACAAAAAACTAAAGCAAAAATTAAAATCAACCCAATTAAAAATAAAATTATACTATTTAAAAAAGCTTTAACTCTCAAAAGCAAACTCATCCTCCTTTATCATTTCTAATTTTATATTTTTATGTGTTCTATTAAAAATTTATTTTTCTATTTATTAAAAAATAACTAAATTTTTAAATTCCTTAAAAATAACTGCTCTTCCAAATTTTTTTAGAATATAATATTTCAATTTGGATAAATTATAATCAACAACATTAAATAAATGTTGATTAACTTAAGGAGGAAATTTACTATGGCAAACACAAATAACAGACAAGTTGTTCCTGAGGCTAAAGCTGCATTAAACCAAATGAAATTAGAAATAGCTAACGAATTAGGTTTATCTAACTATGAAACAGTGGATAAAGGTAATTTAACAGCTAGACAAAATGGCTATGTTGGTGGATACATGACTAAGAAATTAGTCGAAATGGCTGAAAAACAAATGGCTGGTAAATAGTAAATTTTAATGCTTGAGTATTAAAATCCCCTAAAAACTTTTAGGTGGGAAAACCAACAAAAAAGGCTACCAATCTGGTAGCCTTTTTTCATAAAAAAATATTGGATGTAAAAAAATTTAACTATTTTACACCTTTTATTTTTCTATATTTTAGTTTAATATAGTATTATAATAGTTTAGTGGAGGATGATAAATATGTTTGAAAATTCATCTGAAGAAACAGCTTACCACAAGCTTTTAATCTTGTATATTTTATATAAAATTAAAATGGATTTGACAAACTCTCAAATCACTCAAGTTGTTTTAGAAACCGAAATGATGAATTATTTTTCATTGCAACAACTTTTATCTCAACTTATGGAATCAAAATTTTTAAAGATATATAAGGAATCTGATAAAGAGTTTTATTGTCTAACTCAAAAGGGACTTGAAACATTAGAATCTCTTATGCTTAAAATTCCAATTGATGCAGCTAACAAAGTAGACCACTATATAAAATTAAACAAAGAAAGCTTATTAGCTGAAACTCAAGTAAAATCTAGTTTTGTTAAACAAAGTGAAAATGAATTCATCGTTAATCTTAGAGTAATTGAGAATCAAAGCAATTTAATAGACTTGAATCTAAATGTTTCTTCTGAAAAACAAGCAAATCACATTTGCAATAACTGGAAAAAGAACGCTTCTCATATGTACGCTGAAGTAATAAATCTACTTACTACATATAAAAAGTAGCCTACAAACAAACTATTGTTGTAGGCTCTTTTCCTACTTGAAGCTCTTTTATTAGTCGATTTGTTTTTGTATCGTAAACCTTTATCGTGTTATTTTTCGTATCAGATACAAATAATCTACTAAAATCCTTAGATATTTCAAGCCCTTGTGGAATTCCGTCGATTTTTATTTTTCCTATATATTTTCCTAATTTATAATCTAAAATCTTTATCTGATTGTACCCTAAATCGCTTATATATACCTTATTATCCCTGTAATTAAACTCTATTTGCACAGGCAACAGTAGCTCTTCAAAAATACCAATAACCTCTAAAGTTTCTTCTTTTAAAATTACCAACTTTCCATCTAATGTAGATATATATATTTCATTTTTTTTCTTATCCACTTTCAAATGCCACGCCTTAAAATCAGTATCTATTTTCTTGTTGATAACTTTATTTTCTACATCTATGCATACTATTGAATTTATACATGGAACGTACAGCTTTTTATTTTTTTGATCATAGCTAAATCCATGTGGCATATCATCTACAGTTATCATACCTATTAGATCTAACGTATCTTTATTTATTATATAAATGCTATTTGTATCCTCATTAGAGATAAATAATTCCTTTTCGTACATAAATATTTGGCTTAAACTGCCACCAACAGATACCGAATCGATAATTTCGCCACTTATCATATCTAAAGTGTAAAGCGTTCCATTATTTAAACTGGGGATAAATATTTTTTGTTCTTGTTCATCTATCCAAAAGTGATGTGGATAAATATTCTCGTTTAGGTCAATTTCTCTTTCTGTTTCAAGAGTTTCGTAATCAATGATACTTATACTGTGCGATAAATAATTGGAAACATATACCTTCAAAACCTCCCTCCTTTCTCAAACTATACTACAATAATATATTAGTTTTTTTCGGAAATTATGCTTGTACAGCTCGTCCCTTTTATCTATTTTAATATTGGAGTTGACTCTTCCCCTAGGTAAAATACTATACTTTAAATAAATAATGTATCATTTACTTTCTACAGGAGGTGGAAAATGCTGTCTATAGGAGAATTCTCAAAAATATGTGGAGTATCACAAAAAACACTCAGATACTACGATGAAATTGGTTTGATAAAGCCAAATGAAATAAATCCAAAAAACAATTACAGATATTATTCAATCAATCAACTAGAAAAAATGTTGTTTATAATGAAGTTAAAATCTTATAGTTTTTCTTTAGATGAAATCAAAGAATTAATCGATTTAGAAAGATATGATCAAGAGGAAGCCCTAATTAAATTATTAACTAAAAAGCGAGATACAATGGAAGAAACGATGAAAAAAATCCAATACAATATAATGCAGTTAGAAAAGGATATTTCCAATTTACAAAATGGTGTTTCAATAATTCCGAATCTAAATGATTCAGATATACAACTTGTAGAAACGCAAACTTTAAATATAATTTCTATTAGAAAAATATTAACAGAGGACGACTATAAAAACGGATATATGCCTTATTTTAGTAAATTATACGAAAAAATAGCTAAAGAAAACTTAACCTTAATTGGAGAGCCAATGGCAATTTACCATAGCCCTGACTACGATCCACTTCACAACGACACAGAATTTGCACTAGCTGTCGAGGAATATGCAACTGGCACTCGTGATTTTCCTGGCTCATTGTGTGCTAAATCAACTTTAAATGGAAATTATTCTGGCTTAACAGAGATATACGCAAAATTGATGAAATGGATAGAAGAAAATGGTTATAAAATAATAGCGCCACCTTATGAGGTTTATTTAAGTGATCCTTATACTACAGACCCAGATAAAAATATAACTGAGGTTTATTTTCCTATAAAGAAAAACACATAATTAAAAAAAATCCATCGAGTCTATATACTTCCTCGGTGGATTTTTTCATATTAAACACTATATTTATTTAACTATACTTCTTATATGTCCTATCATATATAATGAACCTGCTGCGATTATAACTTCATCCTTTTCAGCATGGTCAAGTACATATTTTACAGCATCTTCTATTTTAGGTATAGCTACAACTTCTTTTCCGTATTTTTCTATTTTAGCCTTTAATTCTTCACAGCTTATCGCTCTATCGCTGTCTGGAGTAGTTGTTACAACTTTTTGGAATTTATCCATTAATAACTCTAAAACAGAATCTATATCTTTATCTGCTAGCATTCCTATTAAGAAAGTTAATTTTTGTCCCTTGAAGTTCTTTTCTAGTGCTTTAGTTAATGATCTTGCACCATCTTCATTATGAGCTCCGTCTATTATGAACACAGGATCGTCTTTGATTTTTTCGATTCTTCCTGGCCATTTAGTATCGTGGAAACCTTTCTTAATAGCTTCATTGCTTAATTTAACTCCACGTTTATCTCTTATAGCTTTTAATACTGTAAGAGCTAAAACAGCATTTAAAACTTGGTGGTCACCTATTAATTGGATTTCTATATCTTCAAATTTTTCACCATCGATTGTGCAGTCAAATATTTGAGATGTTACATCAGATTTTTTAACATTTATTGCATCAAAATCTACTTCTACATATTCTGAGTTTTGCTCTTTACAAACATCCTTTATAACTTGTGCTGCTTCATCTTTTTGTTTGTAAGATATAGTTAATCCATTAGGTTTTATTATTCCAGCCTTTTCGTAAGCTATTTTAGCTAGAGTATCACCTAATACTCCTATATGATCTAAGCTTAGAGAAACTATTACACTTGCAACAGAACTCTTTATAACGTTAGTAGCATCATATCTACCACCTAGACCAACTTCTAAAGCTACATAGTCAACTTGTTGTTCCCAATAATAGTAAAATGCCATCGCAGTTTCTATTTCGAACTCAGTTGGATAAGCAAATCCTTCTTTAACCATTTGTTCTATTTTATCCTTCATCATTGTCACTATTCTAGCAACATCTTCTTCTGGTATATTTTGTCCATTTATTCTTATTCTTTCTGTAAAAGTTTCTAAGTATGGAGAAGTATAAAGACCTACTTTGTATCCTTCTGCTTGTAATGAATTCGCAATAAATGAGCATACAGATCCCTTTCCATTAGTTCCTGCCACATGTATTATTTTTAATTTTTCTTGTGGATTTCCCATTAAGTCAAGTAATTTAAGTGAGTTTTCAAGTCCTAATCTAATCCCAAACTTATGAGATTCTTCTATGAATTTTAATGATTCTTGGTAATTCAATTTTTGTATCGTTATTGAAAATATAAATTCTCAATAACCTCTCCTTTCTTATATTAATATTATAAATTGTAACTTACGTCTTATCTTACAATAATTCCGTATACATTACCATATTATATATTATAATATATTTCCAGTCTTTGGACAAAATATAGTGCATATAAATCGATATAAAAATTAATTTTTTATATATTAAATTCAAGATAACATTTTCCTAATTATAACGTGCTAAGTATTCTTCTAAAGTTTCTGAATTTCTATAAATTTTTTCAGCTACATTTTTTCCCACGTATCTTATATGCCAAGGTTCATAACTATAGCCTGTAACATCCTCTTTATTTTTTGGATAACGAAGTATAAATCCGTATTTATATGCATTATTGGCGAGCCACTGAGCTTCTATACTCGTTTTGTCAAAACATCTAGATGGATTAGTTACATCGATAGCCAAACCAGTTTGATGCTCACTTTCACCTGGAATCGCTACATATTGTTTTGTGTATTCTTTACCTTTTTCTTTGTAATATTTGTTATATATATTTACCTGTGTTTGATATGATCTATATGCTGATGAGCCTATTAAGGTTATATTACTTTGTTTCGCATTTTGAAATAATTTTTCTAAGGAAGTAGCTGCTTCCTGTTTCATGTATTTTTCCTCTTCTGCTGAGCTATCCAAAAATACTATGTTAGGTTTGACTAGATTTTGGGGTTTATAATCTGAACTTAGTGAGTTATTTTTATTTACTAATATCAAATCATTATCCTGACTCTTATTAGAAACATATTTATCATCTGTTAATCCTAAACGATTTTCGATATTTGTTATAAAATCAATCCCATCTACAGCTACATCACTTAAAAATGAATTTTTTAGTATATCAATACAAAAAATCACCGCTATAATGACAATAAAAAATTTTAGACACTTACTTAATTTTATTTTTCTTTTCATAGTATCATCTCCTTATATATAAGGTTAATCTTGAATTCTTAATTAATTTATAATTAGGTTTTAAATTTACATAACACAAAACTTAAGATTATTTAAAATTATTTACATTTTTCCAAAATTTATAATACTATTTAAAGATATAAATAAGAAAATCTTTATTCTAAAGATCCATAATGTTGATTTTCTTGAAATGCATGACGGAAATTATATTTATCCATAACTTCAAATGAATATAATTTCCTATGCATTATAAAAAAAGTCCATGAAAAAGTATGTTTATATACCTCCCCTTCATGGACTTTTCTAATTTCTATATTTAATTTTAACTGTTAATCGAAATTTCTCTTCTGACAAGATAACGGCAACTCTAAATTACATTCATCCATCA
>NZ_JALEXO010000021.1 GCF_022780145.1 Intestinibacter sp. | reverse complement strand
GTTATCTCTATAATTCTATTTGCTAGAGTTTGTATCATCTCGTGGTCGTGTGAGCTGAATAAAAGTACTCCAGGGAATTTTTCTAGACCCTTGTTAACTGATGTTATAGATTCAAGATCTAGGTGGTTTGTAGGGTCGTCTAACACTAATACGTTTGCATTAGAAAGCATTAAGCGCGAGAACATACATCTTACCTTTTCTCCTCCTGATAAAACACTAGCTTCCTTTAATGCTTCTTCTCCACTAAATAACATTCTTCCCAAGAACCCTCTTATAAAGCTTTCACTCTTTTCTTCAGAGTATTGTCTAAGCCAATCTACTAATGAATACTCGACACCTTCGAAAAACTTATTGTGATTTTTTGGAAGATAGCTTTGAGAAGTTGTAACTCCCCATTTAAAAGTACCGCTATAATCTGTATCTTCGCCCATTATTATATCAAATAATGCAGTTATAGCTAATTCATCTCCCATGAAAGCTACTTTATCATCTCTGTCTAATCTAAATGATACGTTGTCTAAAATTTTCACGCCGTCTACTGTCTTAGTTAATCCTTCGACTTCTAGTACTTCGTTTCCTATTTCACGCTCTGGAGTAAATCCAACGTAAGGATATCTTCTTCTAGAAGGCTGAATTTCTGTTACTTCCAATTTTTCAAGCTGTTTCTTTCTTGAAGTGGCTTGCTTTGCCTTAGATGCATTTGAGCTAAATCTAGCTATGAATTCCTTTAATTGAGCAATTTTTTCTTCTGCCTTTTTGTTTTGATCCTTCATAAGCTGTAGGGCTAATTGGCTTGATTCATACCAGAAATCGTAGTTTCCTACATATATTTGTATTTTACCAAAATCAACATCTACTATATGAGTACATATTTGGTTTAGGAAGTGTCTATCGTGTGATACTACTATTACTATAGAATCCTCTAAATCCATTATAAAGTTGTTTAGCCATTCTATTGATTTGAAATCCAAGTGGTTTGTAGGTTCGTCTAGAAGCAGTATTTCAGGCTTACCAAATAACGCCTTAGCAAGCAATACCTTTACCTTTTCTCCACCTTCTAATTCCTTCATTTGTTTGTAATGTAGATTTTTATCTATTCCAAGACCCATAAGTATTTTTTCGGCATTAGTCTCTGCATCCCATCCGTCTAATTCTGCAAATTCACCTTCAAGCTCAGCAGCTCTTATACCGTCTTCTTCTGTGAAGTCCTCTTTCATATATAATGCGTCTTTTTCCTTCATTATTTCAAATAATCTCTCGTGACCCATTATAACTACATCTAGTACTGTTTCTTCGTCGTATTTGAAGTGGTCTTGTCTTAAAACCGACATTCTCTCTTTTTCAGTTATGCTTACGCTACCAGTATTTGGTTCTATATCTCCAGCTAATATCTTTAGAAAAGTAGTCTTTCCCGCACCATTAGCTCCTATTATTCCGTAGCAATTTCCCTTAGTAAACTTTAAATTTACATCCTTGTATAGTTCTTTGTCGGCAAATCTAAGTCCTACATTAGTTACTTGTAACATTCAGTCAATATTCCTTTCTATCTTATATTTTTTAGCACAGTAAGCATAATATTATAATAAAATTATTTATAAGTCAATACAAAAAAAATGGAGCGTATAAAAACACTCCGTAAAATCTATTAATTTCTCAAATATGCAATTTTCATAGTATCTCTGCCTTCTTGCTTTTCATTATATGAAAATATCATATCCATATTAGTATCTACTAAATCTAGAAGGTGGTTTCTTATTTCGTTTAAATATATCAAAGTATTATCTCCAGCTGTTTGGCTAGTTTCTGCTAATAGAAGTCCCTTTTTAAGTGTTAAGTCCCCTTCGCTTTTATAAAAATCCTCTTCTAGAGCCTTAGCTACTTCTCTAGGATGCATATCTAGCTCAAATTCCTCAACAGAGTAAGATACGGCTCCATCTCCTTGGAATAATTCCTTAAGATCGCTTATATCTACGTACATCAATGTTTCTTCGTCCATAGCCTCACTTATAAGGTTTATCATATCTATAGTTTTATCTAAATTGTACTTGTTTAACTTAAGCTCTTTATCAAGTCCTAAGTCCTCTTTATTTTTCTTTAAGCCTATATCAAGACCTATAGATAAAACCTTTCTCTCAGTAGCCATAAAAGCTATTGCCTTTGTGATATTGCATATATCTTTGTCAGAGCTATCGTATAAAATATATAAAACCTCTATACCATCTAGTAAGCATCTTACAAATTCCTTATCTACGTCTTTAGTTATCTTTATATTTTCGAAATTAGCGTTTTTTTGCAAATCGCCTTTTATATTTTCTAAATAGTCTATTGCATCATTTCCTACTGCAATTACTTTTGTCTTTTTTTCTTTCATTTTTTATAGTTAAGCCTCCTTAAAATTTAAAAACCCCGGGTATTTAGATAGCACCAATTTAAATAGAGGAACTCCTACAACAGTAACTACTCCAAATTCTCCTATTCCAACCTCTAGCATACAAAGTAAAAACGGCAATTTGAAGAAAATATTTAACATAAGTCCCACTATAACTGCATTTGCTAGCACTGGCCATAAAGACGCCACCCATATAGCGTATTTGTTTTTTATAAGCTTAGGTGTTACATTAACTAAATACGCACTTACAAGTGTCGCAAATGTCCCAAATGCAATATCTGCTAGCCCATAAGGTCCCAATAAATTAGCTATTAGACATCCTATAGTCAATCCGACAATGTAATCTGAATTTACAAATGCAAGTAAAATCAATACCTCTGATAATCTAAATTGAATCGGTCCATAGCTTAGCGGACTTAATCCTATAGTCAATGCAGCGTATATAGCCGCCACAATCGCTGTTTTCACTATTCTATCTGTGTTCATCAACTCATCTCCTTATTTTAAAAATTTTCAATTTATATCCATTTTATATTGTATTTAATTTAAATCTTACGTATATGAATTATATTACAAAACAGATAATAACTCAATATTTAAATCTTTAGTTATTAATTACCAATTTAATAATTTTTATTCAAAGCCTTCAAGTCATATAATATATTTTTTTATCATAAACTTATATATATATTTTGATAAGAAGGTGTTTTTTTTGATAAACTTGATGCGTTATAAAAGAAATGTAAAATCAGATATCTTAAGCAGTACACTGCTTTTATTTTTTACTTTCGTCGCACTTATCGTAGCAAATAGCTCTTATGATTGGCTCTACAACAAGATAATTTTCGGAAATAAATTTTTTAGATTTCCTCTAAACGAATTTATAAATGATTTTTTGATGTTTTTTTTCTTTTTAAATGTAGGGCTTGAAATTAAGGAAAATATTTTATACGGAAATTTGTCTTCATTAAAAAAGGCATCTTTTCCAGTTGTAGGCTCAATCGGCGGCGTCGTAGTTCCTGCTCTGATTTTTTTAGCTATAAATTTTAATACTGACTATATGGAAGGATTTTGCATACCTATTTCTACAGATATAGCGTTTGCAATCGGCGTATTTTACATATTTAAAAATTATATAAATCCTCAAGCTAAATTATTTTTGCTCACACTCGCTGTCGTCGACGACTTAATTTCAATACTAGTTATAGCTGTATTTTTCACTGAAAATATCAATAAAATTTACATATTAATGTCTCTAGTAGTTTTATTGATACTTGTAGTTGCAAACAAATTTTTTCATGTAGAAAATATTTTCTACTATATATTAGGCGGCATAGTCTTGTGGTATTTTGTGAAGCTTAGCAATATCCATCCTACTATAAGCGGTATATTACTCGCAATATCTATACCATCAAAATCATATACAAAAGGAAAAAGCGTCCTAGAAAAGCTTCAAGATAAATTAGTCCCGTTTACTAACTACATAGTAATACCTCTATTTGCATTTGTAAATAGCGGAGTATCTCTAAATATAAACGCCGATTTTTACAGCATGCAGAGATTGTACTTCGGAATTTTATTCGGTTTGGCAATCGGCAAGCCACTAGGTATAACCTCATTTACATATATTTTCACAAAGCTAAAGCTCGTAAAACCACCTGAAAAATTAGACTTTTACTCTGTATTTTTAGTGTCTTTAATAGCTGGTATAGGATTTACGATGTCTATATTTATGTGTGATTTGACTTTTTCATACGACTTTGAACTAATAAACACTTGTAAGCTCGCAATACTCAGCTCTTGTGTATTATCTATTATTTTAACTTCATTTTTTATATTTATACATAGATTTTCTATAAGCAATAAATACAGTAAAAATAAAATAAAACTCCTTAATGGTAAATTTAACTAAATTTTTATATAAATATATAGAATTTTTTGTATATATTGTGTAAAATATATCTGTTACATAAAAATAAGGAGGGATAATCATGCCACTAAAAATACCAAAAGAATTACCAGCGTATTCAGTATTATCAGAAGAAAACATATTTGTTATGGATGTAGAAAGATCTATGCAACAGGACATAAGACCATTACAAATAGCTATATTAAATTTAATGCCTCTTAAAATTCAAACTGAAAACCAATTACTTAGATATTTATCTAATTCACCTATACAAGTAGAAATAACTTTAATTCAAGTAAAAAGCCATGAATGTAAAAATACTTCAAGCGCCCATTTAGATAAATTCTATACTTATTTCGATGATATAAAAGACAAAAAATTCGACGGATTAATAATAACAGGTGCTCCTGTTGAACTTTTAGAATTTGAAGAGGTTGAATATTGGGATGAATTAGTTGAAATAATGGAATGGAGTAAGAGAAACGTATTTTCAACTATACATATTTGCTGGGCTGCCCAAGCTTCTCTATACCACTACTACGGTATACAAAAATATGAACTAGAAAACAAATTATCAGGTGTATTTAAACATACTGTAAATAATCCTGCTTCAGCTTTAACTAGAGGATTAAACGACGTATTCTACGCTCCTCACTCTAGACATACAGCTATTAAAAAAGAGGATATTTTAAATGTTGCTGAGCTTGAAATTCTTTCTGAATCAGAAAAAGCAGGTCCATTTATAATGTCTACTAAAGACGGCAGAAGAATTTTTGTAACAGGTCACTTAGAATACGATACTGATACTTTAAAATGTGAATACATAAGAGACTACAATAAAGGTATGGATCCACTTATACCTGAAAACTACTATCCTAATGGCGACACTGATATAGATCCTGTTAACACTTGGAGAGCTAATGCTACTTTATTCTACACAAACTGGCTTAACCAAGTTTACCAAGATACACCATATGATATTAGTAAAATTACTGAAAAAATGTCTCTATCTACAAATTCATACGAACCAGCTGAAGACTAAGAGGAAAAGGGATGTGAAAGCATCCTTTTTTTGATTTAATAAAAATACACAATATATTATTTTCTATAGATTATCACGTATTTTTTAATACTTCCATATATTGACTATAAATTTATTTAAATATAAAATTTAATATTAGAAGAAAACTATAGAAAGAGTGATGTATTAAATGAAAAACAACAAAAGAAATTGTTGGATATGGCGTATTTCATTTTATTTAATGGGACTTGTAATACTTTCGATTGGTCTTACATTAAATACTAAATCTGGATTAGGAGTATCTCCAATCATATCTGTGCCTTTTTCCATATCTAATATTTTAAATTTAAACTTTGCAGCTGTGACATTTATAGTATATACAGGATTTGTATTACTTCAATTTATAATCAAGGGAAAAAATAGAGATATAAAAGATATTTTTCAAATACCATTTAGCTTATTATTCGGCATTCTTTTAAATTTTTTTGGTAAAATTTTAGATTTCAAGCCTATCACAATATGGCAAAGTTCGCTTTTATTATTTGGTGCGATAATTGGAACTGCTGTCGGCGTTTCTCTTTTAATAAATATGAAGCTAATTTCAAATCCAGCAGATGCACTTGCCAAGGCTATAGGTGATTTATTTAAAAAAGATCTCGGCTTTGGAAAAAATGTACTCGATATTACTTGTGTATTTATAACTTGTACTATAGGACTTATGCTTTCACGTAAAATAATTGGCATAGGAATCGGTACATTAATATGTATGATAGCTGTTGGAAGAGTTATAGCAGTTTTCAATAGTATATTCAAGGAAGGTATGCTTAGATTGGCTGGACTTCAAGCTATAAATTTGGATAATGATGTAAAAGATATAATTTAGACCAATTATCATATATGATAGAAAGAGTGATGTATATGGAAAACAATAAAAACAACTGCTGGCTATGGCGTATTTTATTTTATTCAATGGGACTTGTAATACTCTCAATCGGAATTACATTAAATACTAAATCTGGATTAGGAGTATCTCCAATTATATCTATACCATTTTCCATAGCAAATATTTTAAATCTAAATTTTGCAACTATGACATTTATAGTATACACTGTGTTTGTATTAATTCAATTTATAATAAAAGGTAAAAATAGAGATTTAAAGGACATTTTACAAATACCATTTAGCTTATTATTCAGTGTCCTTATAAACTACTTCAGTGGAATCTTAGACTTCAATTATACCACAATATGGCAAAATTTAATTTTGCTATTTGCAGCTATAGTAGTAACTGCAATCGGTGCGGCTATGATGGTAAACATGAAGCTTATTCCAAATCCAGCCGATGGACTTGCTCAGGCTATAGGCGATATATTCAAAAAAGGACTAGGCTTCGGCAAAAATGCACTCGATATTACCTGCGTAGTCACAACTTGTATTATAGGTCTTGTGCTTTCCGGAAAAATAGTCGCTATAGGCATAGGAACTGTAATTGCTATGATAGGTGTTGGAAGAGCTATTGCAATTTTTAATAAGATTTTTAAAGAAAATATGGATAGATTAGCTGGACTTGAAACTGTAGATTGCGAAACTCAGATAGAAAATACAATTTAAAGATAAAAAACTCCTTTAGGCGAATTTTAAAATTCACTTAAAGGAATTTTTTTATTACAATCTAAAATTTTATGAATTTAGGTTCTTTGCCAAATTCAGTTATTGTAGCTGTGGCATCTTTTAAGTATAAAACCTCTGTGTTGTCATCTTCAGCAGAGTATAGAGCTTGAAGATTTGGGT
Organism: Intestinibacter sp.; assembly: GCF_022780145.1. GTDB lineage: Bacteria > Bacillota > Clostridia > Peptostreptococcales > Peptostreptococcaceae > Intestinibacter. The sequence continues at coordinate 13,049 of NZ_JALEXO010000021.1, read as the reverse complement.
AATTATCTAACATATGTTTTTTGGCTTCTACTCTATCATCTCTGACTACTGTAGCTGATATACGAAGCCATTTAGTTTCTCCGTCTAAAGCACATATTTCAATCTTAGGGTTTACTTGCATCTCTTTTGATACGTGTTTTGATTTTCCTGTTTGTATATATAGTTTCCCCTCGAATATGTCTACAGTTCCAAAAGGACGAACTCTAGGTTGATCTTTATCTATAGTTGCTAGGTAGTATGTACCACATGATTTTAAAAAGTCGTATATTTCTTGCATTTGAGCACCTCCTAAATATTTCCTATAGCTTTATTATAGGACTGTTTTAGATTGTGTTCAATGCCATTTTTATTCAATAAAATTTATAAAATTATTATTCGCATCCATCATAATTTTTAATTCATCACTTGGTGAGTTTTTAGAAATAAAGCTAAAGAAATCACTATAAATCATTTTCATCATTTCCATATCTCCACATTTCTCACTAGCCCTCAACGCTTGTTCTACAAAATCGTAAATTCTATCTTTATTTTGATAATACTTATCAATCGCATGAATATACTTTTCCTTATTAGCTTGAATTTGTGTAGTTATTATTTTAAGTTGAGCTCTTATTCTCTGTCTTTCTGTAATTTGCTCTTGTCTACATTTAGCATAATCCCCCATAATTTTTCCAATTTCTGTGAAGGTTTTAACTGCTGTTTCTACAATCAAAGCCTCTTCCCCAGTAAGAGAAGACACCACTTGGCTAGAATTTACTTTTTCTAATTTATTGTCCATTTTTTTATCCTCTTTTTCTCAATACTTAAAATTTACGACTAAATACTTATTTTTGGATATTTTTCTTTATAAACGACATTTAAAAAATTTAAAATAATATTTGCTAACTCGTCATCACCTTGACTTATAGCTACATCTAAAGATTTAATCGCCATTTTTGATAATCTATCTTTTTCTTTGAAAAACTTACTCGACATTAATTCAAAAGCCTCTCTTCTTGATTTTACAAGTTCTGTAAGAGCAATCGTATCACTTATTCTTTGATGTACCTGAGTTTCCTCAATTTCCTGTTCTTTTAAAAAACTAACAAACTCTCTCTCAGAACGTGTGATCAATTTAGCTAATATGTCTTTTACATCTTCACACATTTTAGTACACTATTACTCCTATTGATTTTAAAATTCTGTCTAGCTCTCCAGTATTTAGAGTAGGCTTTTCAATTAGAGAATTTATTTCTTTCATTTTTTCAAATAAGCTGTTGTAGTCATCTGTTACGGTAAAGTCGTCGTTTAAAAATCTAGTTCCCATCATCTTATCTATACCCTTCGCTATTTTATATATAGCCTTTAGATGTTCGCTTTCTTCTTTTTTAAATGAAGATTTCTTCATGTTTTGATCTAGTTTGTTTGAAATACCTTCAATTCTTTCCATAAGCTCACTTAAAACTCTTTCCTCATCAGAGATATAGCTTCTGATGTTAGAAAGATTGCTCTTTATAGTTTTCAACTGTTCTCTTTTTAATTGAATTTGACTTTTGTACATCTTAGCTTGATTGTAATTTGATTTTGCTTGGTAGTATTCCTCTGTTGCATCCCTAAAAATATCATCTAGATTAGGAAAACAATTATTAAAAGACAATCTATCAAATCTCGCAAACGTATTATTTATATTAGATATTGACATATCCAAATTTTTATTTGAACCTATATCAGAAAAATCTATATCTATAGTTTTGCTGTCTATATCGAATTTTTTAAAATCATCTAATACGGGCTTTACATCTAATTGTAATTTTCGTATGATTTCTTTTTTAAAATCATTGTGTTTATCAAGTCTACGTTGTGTTTCAAAAGCGTAGTCTTGTGTATTGTAATAAGTAGTTTCGTATCTCTCTGTATAATCATCTATGATTTCTCTAGCTCTAGCGTTGTACTCTCTAGCTTCTTTTCTTTTTTCCCAGTTATCTGATAAATCAGAAAAACTTTTTCTACTGCTACCTCCACCTGAAAATATATCGAATAATCCCATACTAATACCTCCTATTTTTTTAGTAGCCCATGCATTTAGATTGCATAGCCTCTTCTTTTTTTGTTACATCTTCTTTTTGATGGTTCATAGTAAAAACAATCATAACATTCTCTTGCCATCTTCTTTTCCTCCTTTGTTTTTGTTTAATATTATATTAATATATGGATTTTTGAATCTGTAATTTGTGTTTTTATTTTAGATAAGTATATATTTTTTTAAGTTTATTATCACGTCAAAAGACGTGCCGATGTCGTGTGATTAGATTATTTTTTATTTGGATATTTTTATTATTATTTCCTACTAGGTAATTATGGTTTTATATAAAAAATAAAGTAGTACAATATATACTACTCTATTAGTATCTCCATAAAATATTTACTTTTTTTTCATTTCATCGAGTGCTTGTTTTATTAAAACCTTAAACTCTTTTTTACTAAAAGGTAAATCTATATTATTTTTTTTCGCATATATATAGTATTCATCTATAAGCCAAAATAATGATCCTTCTGTTTCTATCCAAGCTGCTGAAGCGTATTCTAAATAAACTCTCGCCTCTTCTTCGCTTCCAAAAGAGTACATCTCAGGTACAAATGGCTCAGCCTCTATCATTCCAAGTAGATATTCAGGTACATATTTGTTAGCTTCAAAACCTCTTCTTAAAAAAGACTTCGCATTGAATTCATTTTTATTTTTATAATAATACAAAGCCTTATTGTAAAGCATAAATGCACAGTCGTCACCGTCATATGATTTTACTAAATTTTCAATTTGATCTTTTTTATCTAATAAAATTAACAATGGAAATATTCTATATCTTATTCCTTGATTGTCATTTTTATTTAATTTTAAAATCTCATTGTATAATTCCACTGCAGATTCGTAATCACCCTTCAAGCAGTACAAATCTGCCAATTCTGCCTTTATCAAAAGATACGGTCTAGCATTTAATTCAAGCCATAGCTCTCCTTCTAGCTGCTTAAATAAATGATCTGGTATTTTTTTCTTGGCATGCATAAGCGCTAACTTCATATTTTCCATAGCTTCGTCTATATCGTAGCAGTCAAATGCCTTGTCCATATAGACCTCGTACTCTTCTTTTTTAGTTGCTATTGTATGATTTAGCATATCTGCCATCTTTTTTAAAACCTTATCTACTTGATAGCCATCTTCATCATCAAAATCAAAGCAAAAATCATAATCATCCTCTTCATATGTGATATCTGCTACGAATTTCGCATTTTTAGGCAGTACATCTCTTATCTTAGAAGCTCTAGACTTCATAGTAGCGACGCTGACCTCTGCAATTTTTGCCATATCTGTCTTTGAGATATATTCCTTTGACTCTATCCAATTAGTTTGGTTAAAAAGTCCGCTGTCCTCTCCTACTATATACAAAAGCCCAGCTACCCAGCCTTCTATTTTTCCCTTGTCCATAGAAAACTCTTTGATATTTTTTAATTTGTCTATTAATTTTTTCGTCGTCTTATAGTAATCTTCGTTGAAACACTCATCGCAATGAGTTTTTACTATATCGGTAATTTGTTTTAATTTATCTTTATCTGTAGCCATTATTGTCCATCCTTTAATTTCTAGTTTAATAGTATTGTATAGTTTTATTATAGACAATTTTTTTTGATTATTCAATTTTTGGCATACAATATTTTCTAGCATTCTCAAATCTAAGCATATCAAATTATTAACTTAAATCATTAGTTTCTTTCTTAGGTTTAGTAAATTTAAATCTAAATTCTCCATTGCTTTTAATTGCTTCTCTTATTTCATCATATAAACTATAATCTCCTACACCCATTAATTTTACCCAGCATTTTGCTCTAGTCATAGCAGTAAATAATTTATTTCTATATTTGACTGAATCTTCATTTACAGCAATCTCTTCTAATCCCACAACATATACCATTGGTGCTTCATTTCCTTTTGCTCTTGGAACTTGAGATAAAGTAACTGCACCATCATACCAAAATTGATCAGGCTTTTCATCTCTCCAATCACAATCGTATTCATTACTTTTTGATTTTGAAGGAATATAAAAATCTATATTTAAATTATTTAAATAATTTCCTATTTCTTGCTCAAATATTTTGCCATTCCTATTTTCTTTTAAATTTATAATTAGTATATCTCTAGAAGGATTTAAACCTTCTTTTTCTATATCTTTTTTTATATCGTTAGCTAAAGCTTTTATCATATGAAATTCACTATTATATAATTCTAATTTAACAGTATCTCCTTTAAAATACTTTTGTATTGGATTTGGTGAATTTTCAATAGATCTCTTTATTACAATTTCATTACCTATCTTTCTAAAATCACCTTGTTTTATCTCATATCCTATATTTTCCCAATCTTCTTTAGTTGTATATCCACTTACAAGTCCTTCTTCTCTAAAAATACCCATTCCAACCGCATGTGCAGTTGTCAAAATTTGGTATGGCGTTCTATAACATTTTTTCATAACTTCAGATTTATTAACTCCACCTTTATATTTTCCTTTAACCAAATTACTATCTCCAAAAATTTCTTTACTAGATGGAATTTTTTTATCATTTAAACTTTGTAATTCATCATAAGCCCAAATTAATCTTCTAATCTTACCTTCTTCTCCTTCAACAACTTTCAATGATTGATAAGCCATATAATAAAAAGACTGCTTACCTTCATACTTATATTCATCATCTCCAATTAAATCTTGTCCTTCATCGATTAAAATAACATCGTATATTCTCTCTAAATTACCCTTACATTCTTCTAATAATTTTTTAGAAATATAATTTATACTATTATTATAATCTAAATAACCTACTTCTGATTTTACATCCCTCGCACTTCTAAAAATACAATTATTCCTATTTGCAATTTCTCTATAAAATCCATTTCGATTTTTTCTTCCCCATGCATGTAGAACCTCTAAATTTCCACCTTCATCATATGAAACTTCTCCATTACTAAAAGCTTTCAAATATCTGTCTATCATATTTATAATATTATCATATAAACTTTGAGTAAAAAATACTACAGCTATTTTCCATTCAGGATATCTCAAATGCATAATCGCCGCTTTTTGACATAAAAGAACACTTTTTCCAGAACCAGCAATGCCCCTTATTCTTTGTGGTCCCGGTACTATTGATTTAGCTATAACTTCCTGTTGTATATCTAATTCATGCAATTTATTTGTAACTAAACCATAAATTTTACCCTTTGTTTCATTACTAAATTCATCTTCTATTTTATCTGCATATATATTTTCATTAGCTAATATTGAAGTTGCTATCTTAAAAGTATTATCATTAAATAGTGCTCCTGTAATAAAAGGTTGTTGAGATAATATTTTTTTAATCAATGCTGATCTTGCTAAATCATCTTTAAATATCAAATATGCCTCATCTATAATTTTTTCAAAATTTCTTTCATTCCATTCATTTTTGCTTATTCTAGGCAATGCAACAAAATATTTTGCATTATATTTATCTCTTAAATTTCTATCAATATCAAATTTTGATTTAATTGCATATAAATAATCTTCTGCCTGTCCTATTGGATTATATATTCCTTTATACTCACCTTTTATTTGCCAACTATTTGGATATAAATTTTCTATATCGTCAATTTCATAACCTTTTACCTCTATTATTATTAAACCAATTTCTTTATCTAATATTAAAATATCTGGTTCTTTTCTTCTTTGTCCTGTATTAAAAAATAATGGATATCTAGAATATCCAAGAACTTCTCTTCTACTAAATGCTTCTTTTATCTTTATCCATACAATTTCTTCATATTTTCCGCCATTTCTTTTAAAATTATCTCCCTGTATAAAATTAGCCATTTATCTCCACCTCTTTATACGACAATTATTTCCATTTTACATAATATGATAAATTTCTATTTTATAATGCAAATATCCTCCTTACTTATTATTTTTTTATTTTTTTTAATATAAAATTTATAATTTAAAATAAGAATCAAAATAATTTTTAATTGATGAAATTTATTTAGTTTACTTATTAACAATATTTTTATAGTTTTGATAAATTTGACTTTAAACTATATAAAAAAATAGAGCAGTACAATAATACTACTCTTAATCTCAAAAAAATATATACTGTTTTGCTTCAATAATATACCAAAATTTCTTATCCAACCTTCTAAAAAATGTAATTTATACTTTTTTTAGCTAAAGCTCTCTCTAACCACCTCAAATATCTCTTTTTCAAGCTCATCTACCTGATCAACATCTATCGGCAAAAATACAATATTGTCGTAGGTCTCATTAGACATCTTAACGGCATTTTTTTGTTCTGGATAAACTGCGATGACCTTAGCAATTGGAAACATCCTCTTGACCTTAGATGTATTTGCATCATAGTACTCGAGGTCTCTATAGTTTTCGAGCTGCATATCGACATGAGTATCGTCATTATCGCTGTGAATATATTTGAGTTTTCTATATTTGACCTCTACGACTACAGCATTTATAAATTTTTCATCTTTAAAAAGTTCTATCAATATATCAGGTCTTTTACTTCTATTATTTTGTTTGACAGATATCTGTGATTTTGGGTCTTTATTTTTAGCTAAATCCTTGCTTCTATTTAAAATCTTATCGTAAGTGATTTTAACCTTATAATTTTCCTTAACTAAAACCACATAATCCTCAGGCTTTAAATCTCCCCAAAACACAAAATCTAGATTTCTATCCTTAATCCATCCTTCTCTCCACTCAAAGCCGTCATTTTCGAACATCTCCTTAATGACTAAGAAATTGTATATCTCAAATAATTTCGATGTTTTCTTATGTGGAAATAAAGTCTTTTTGTCGTCTTTGCTTAAGTCCTTTAGGTGCTTATAAATTTCGTATATCTCATTATAATACTTATTTTTTATAATATTAGATGTAGGGATGCAATTTAAGCTTTCATCTAAATCATTAAGCCATGAATTTCTCAAGTAAAAGACCATATTGCTTTTTATCTTCTCCATGCTAGCGATATATTCATTTATATTAGCTATGTCTTTTTCATATTCTCTATAAGAAGCATTTACATCTTCGAGCTTCTTAGATAGTCGATTTTTTTCTATTTTAAGCTGACTTAATATATCTAACACTACACTGTATATCTCGATGGATATTTTCTTCAAAATTCTATTTTCCAATATATATTTTGACTCAATACTCCTTTTTTCTCTAAATACACTTGGATTATAAATGTTATCGTTATATCTATATCCCTTTTGATTCATCCATCTCTGACTTTTATTAGTAGGTCTTTGAGATTTATGTGTACATTTGTAGACTTTTTCGATGCTTGTTATTGGATTTTTCACTATTAAATCTAAACTCGTAATTAGTAGATTTTTCTTGTCGTTTAAATATAAAAGTTTATCCATTATCTTAGTATCGACTTCAAAATTTCCAGCCTTTCTCTTTCCAAAAATATCATATGAGAGTCCTTTTACACTTTTTTCTATATATTCTCTCATATTTACGAGACTATCCCATGTTGTTGTAGATGCTTTTATAAAATAAAACCCATAATAAATCTGTTTGCCATTTGTTATTTTTATCTCGTATCTTCCTGGAACTAGCATATCATCGTCATCTCCACCAGGTGAGATCAGTATCTTTTCATTTTGCATAAGTTTTTTAGTAAAATTGTTTTTATTATGTAGGTCTATTCGTTCACTTTCGTCAAAATAACATTCTATATTAACTTCACAAGAATTCGCCGATTTTACAAGCTCAAGTTCTGCTTTTTCATATTCATAAAACTCAAATACTTCACTACCTAAAAATCCATCTCTACATTTATCTAAATCAATAAAAATGTCCTCTTCATTTGAAATAGCTTCCTCTTTATTTTCATTTAGATAATATTTTATAAGCTTTAAATGTACGATTTGAGAATTAATTAGCATATCCATAAACAGTTAACTCCCTCGCTTTTCTTCTAATTTCATTTTTTGTAAATTCAAAATCGCCTATTTTTTTGGCCATTTCACCGTCTAATACATCGTATAATGCGCTGTTTTCGACATTTCCTGAAGCTAGGTCGATTGTTCCAATTAAATTTCCAAGCTGTCTTTCTGTTCCCTTTATTTTAGTCAATACCCTCTGTTTTATTTGTAAATCTAAGGCTGTACCTCTGTTTAAAGCATCTCTTCCACCCTCGTCAATAGGTATGTTTTGAAGATAGCTCGCTATTTTATTCGCTATTCTAAATGATATCCCCTTTTGTGAGTCATTTATTGAAATCAATCTATGTATTTCATCAAGCAAATCGATCTCATCATCTGATAGCCTATCTATAGTGACATCTTTTTTTATCCAGCTTTGAAACTCTTCAAATGTAAAGCTCGTATCTTTATCTAAATCGTTATCTTCTAATTTTTCATCTTCACTATCTTTTAAAAATTCTATTTTTTCGTCCTTGAAATCCTTAAAAGTTCCTTTTTTCAAAGTAACTAAATTAGCTCTATCTAGTAATCTATCAGAAAAATCCTTTGTAGTTTCATCGAGGTTGACAGTTCCTATAAATCTCACATTATCTCCAATATTTAATATAGGCTTGTATTTTGAATTATTGTTGCAGACAGCATTTTTACTGTATAGTCTTAAATTTCTATCTTTTTGATCTAGCTCTAAAAGAGATATAAACGGCGCGAACCAATGCTCAACTTGAGATAAATTCATCTCGTCAAATACTACAAAATGAAGCTTATCAGGGTTTGCTTGTGCGTGAATTAAAAAATCTACAAGTCCTGTTTCTGATGATATGTACACTCCAGTAGTCGTATTTAAATACCCCAATATATCTTCTGGCTCAGTATAAGATGGAGTTATTGGTAAAAATAAAAGCGTTCCCTCCTCTTCGCTTAGTCCAAGTGCTTGAGCATATGCTAAGCTTATCTGAGTCTTACCTGTACCACTCATCCCAGCTACTATTGTCATGTAATTTGTCTTTATACTTATATGTAAATTTATTATATCCTTCATATCGTAGTATAGACTTTTTTTCATTGTATAGTTCTTAATTTCTCTTAAAAACTCAATTTCTCTTGTATTGTCTACTACTTCTAAATATCCTAGCACAGATTTTTTGTCTTCTGAGCATAATTCATCGTAAAAATAATTTTCCTTTATAAATACTATATTTTCTAGCTGTGCAATTACATTTGTATCATAGTCTTCGTCTGAAATATCAAATGGAAGCTTTCTTATTTGGTTTATATCGCCTACAAAACGCCAAGCATCATCTGTTGCCTCTACTCTTTCGAAGTTATCTTCATCGAAATCAACATATATATAATCCTCACATATTATCCCCTCTGGAACATCCATATCATGAGGATATCCTTTTAGATATATACTTCTTCCTTCGATTAGTTTTGACTCAAATGTATCTATATTTCCTTGCACCTCGGGAATAGTTTTATACCATGAGCCGTCGTCATCTATATCTAAAACTGACTGTAGTAAAATATTTTTGTATATTGTTCCATCAGAATTATTTTTTTGAATATTTATTTTAAAAATTAAGAGTCTACCTCGTAATTCATTTAGTATTATATCTTCCTTGTCGTCAATACTATTGTAATTATACGGAATTTCATGCACTCCAGGATAAAATGGATATTCAGCCATACTATTATGATGAACATCTATGCCTATGTATAAATTTCTGAGCTCTTGATCTAGTTCACGGTTTAGCTCATCTCTAGCGTATTTTGGTTCGTCACTAATTGCTTGTACAAAAAACACCACACTATCTGAGTTTTTCATCTGAGCTACTGCCGCCTGTCTAATTACTATATTCGGATATTCATCTCTATCAGTTGCAAGTACGCCCAAAACATATACCTCGTTATTCATATCTATTATTCTACCTAAATCATTTGTATTCATAACTATCTTCCCCCTAAATTTGCTTTAAAATTTTATTAGCTTTTCAATAAGCTCTTTTTCAGTATTAAAAAATATCCTTTTTATACTTATACCTTCCTCTCTTCCGAGCTTTATTATATTTCTAAGAGTAAGAGAATTTAGCTTATTACTTTGAATTCCCACCTTTAATATGCCCTTAGATTTTAGCTCTTCAAGGTAGCCTTTAATATTGTCCTTTATTTCCTTGTAATTTTTAAATTCAATATCATAATAAATCTTATCTATAAACGATAGATTTGCAGTATAAATTATGGATATTTGTTTATCTACGTCCTGAGATACAACAGCTTCATCGAAAAAAACTGCATTTTCTAAAGACTTATTTAATCCTTCAATTTCTAGATTCAAGCTTTTTATCTCGTTATTTTTTTGTTGTAGTTCTTCATTAGCTCTATTAAAAGCTCGATTTAAATCTTCTTTTTGACTTGATAGATCATTTAATTCTTTTTCCTGTCTTTTTAATTCCCTTTTGTAGCTTTTGTTTTCATCTAAAGCTCTTTTATTTTCCTCTTTTAAATAATTATTTTGATTTTCTAATTTTGATATTTTATCCTTTAGTTCTTCTAATTCATGTCGAATTTTTATCAGCTGTTCTAAGTCTTGGTTTAGCTTTTCATCATCTCCTAATTTAAATTTATCTATACCACAAAATAAATATCTCTTTTGATTGTGATTTTCTAAAATTAAGTCTCCATTATGAGCTATATCGCCCGAAAAATTTATAATAGCGACACATAATTTTTTTAAATTTACTAAATCTCCTGTTTCTGGTATTTTAAGGTATTCTAGAGGATCTTTTTGATCTGCTAAAGTATCTTTTGATATTAGCTTTGCTAATATTATGAAGGCATCTCCCGATATTTTCCTATATTTTTTCATAAGAGACATTTTTTCGTCATTTTTTATTATCGATTTTAATTTACTATAATCTATAGATTGAATATTTTTTCTCGATTCAACTAGATAGTTTTTGTAAATCATATCTAAACATTCCTGCGAATTTACTATTTCTAAAAATACGTCTACTATTTTTTGCATAATTTACTCCTTATTATTATCCCTCTTTGTTTTATATATATAAATTATAATATATAATTGTACACATTAAACACTATGTTTTACAAATAAATAAAAAACTGTATTTAATACTTAAAAAGTACTATCTACAGTTTTTATTTTACGTATTTAATTATCCTAAAATAGCTTTATCACTGGCAAATTCTTCACCGCTAGCTTCTTCAAATTTATGAAGCAAATCTTCTACTGTAAGCTTCTTTTTCTCTTCACCCTTGATATCTAAGATAATATTTCCATCCATCATCATTATAAGGCGATTTCCATGGGCGATTGCATCCTTCATATTATGTGTAATCATTAAAGTTGTTAATTTATCGCGTTCTACAATTTGCTCTGTTGCTTCTAAAACCTTTGCAGCAGTTTTTGGGTCAAGCGCTGCAGTGTGTTCATCTAGAAGAAGAAGCTTTGGTTTTTTAAGTGTTGCCATCAATAATGTAAGTGCTTGACGTTGTCCTCCAGAAAGCAAGCCTACTTTAGAAGTCATACGGTCTTCTAATCCTAATCCAAGTGTTTTTAGTAATTCTTTATAATTAGCTCTCTCTGATGATTTAATTCTTGTTCTTAAAGTTCTTCTTTTCCCTCTTCTGTTAGCTAGAGCTAGATTATCTTCAATATCCATAGTCGCCGCTGTACCGTTCATTGGATCTTGGAATACACGACCTAAGTATTTAGCTCTTTTGTGCTCAGGAAGATTTGTTACATCTTCTCCATCGATTAAAATAGTTCCTTCATCAATAGGCCATACACCTGCTATGGCATTAAGCATAGTAGATTTTCCAGCCCCATTTCCACCTATAACAGTTACAAAATCACCATCTTCCAAAACCAAATTTACACCTTTTAATGCGTGCTTTTCATTTACTGTTCCAGGATTAAATATTTTATGTACATTTTTAATTTCTAACATTACATATTACCTCCTCTTTTAACTGGTTTTGAAAAATATCTACTCTTCATAGTCGGTATAGCAAGGAAAATTGCAACGACAACCGCAGATAATAATTTCAATAAGTCTGTATCTATACCCATCCATATTACTACTTGTAATACTATGTAGTATATAATAGCACCGAAGGCAACTGATAATAATTTAAATCCAAAATTTGTAGATATTTTACCAAATATTGCTTCGCCAATTATAACTGCTGCTAAACCAATTACGATAGCTCCACGTCCCATATTTATATCGGCAAATCCTTGGTATTGTGAAAGCAAAGCCCCAGATAGTGCTACTAAAGCATTTGATATCATAAGACCTATTACACTACTTAAAGAAGTATTTATCCCCTGTGCACGAGCCATACGATCATTGCATCCAGTTGCACGAATAGCTGCCCCTATTTCTGTTCCGAAGAACCAATATAATACGCCTATTAAAATTACAATTATAAGTGCTACGATAAATAGAGTATTTTGTAAAAGCGGAACTCCCTTAATATAGCGTAGAGATACAAGTAAATCAAATTGATCTACGTTGATAGCTTGATTTGCTTTTCCCATTATTTTTAAGTTAATTGAAAATAGTCCTAATTGTGTTAAAATCCCCGCTAAAATAGCTGGTATACCCATAAACTTTTTGTGGCTCACTTTTTTTCTTTTGATACATAGCCTCTGGTCTTCTAGCATTTGGTATATTTGAATTTTTGTACTCAATAAACAATATTTCATCGTCTATCTCTGTTATAAAATCAACATCTTTTAATTTAAACTTACTCGCCAAATTATTAATCTGCCATACATATTCACAGTTTGAAAAATCAAATTTATATTGATTATTTTCATCTATTGTTTCATTGTTAATCCTCCAGACTTTCTTCTATAACGTCATCTAAAAGTCTAGAATCTGCTTCTATTATTGCGTTATTTTCAAGCTCTCCAAAATATTTATCACTTTGAACTTTTACTCCATTTTCAGTTTTGTATAAATTATGGAACATAACATTGTCATTTTTCTTTACTTCAAAATATTTAGCTAAATTATAG
>NZ_JALEXO010000007.1 GCF_022780145.1 Intestinibacter sp. | reverse complement strand
TCAATATATCGCTGTCTCTTAAAAACGCCCTCGCTATAGATAACCTCTGCTTCTCGCCTGAAGATAAGTTTCCTCCCAGCTCACCTACCTTTGTGTCATATCCTTTTGGTAGCTTCATTATAAATTCATGTATAGATGCTTTTTTAGCGGCTTTGACTACATCGTCGTAAGTCGCATTTTTATCTCCCATTTTGATGTTGTTTAATATAGTATCGTTGAATAAAAACGTATCTTGGCTGACTAGAGTTTGAGATTTTCTCAGAGTTTTTGTCGGGATAGTCTTAACATTTTTATCTCCTATTGAGATTTCTCCTCTATCTACATTCCAAAATCGCATAATTAATTTTAACAGCGTACTTTTACCTGAGCCACTCTCTCCTATTATAGCAACTTTTTCGCCTTTTTTTATGTTTAAATTTAAATTTTTTAATATTTCATCTCTATTTTCATAGTAAAAGCTTATATCATCGATTTTTATATCCTTCGATTGCAATTCACACTCTCCAGATATATCCTCTACCACAGGCGCCTCATCTAATATATCGAATAACCTCTGTGCACATGCAAATGTCTGGATTAAATTATTAGATAAATTACTAAGCGCCACTACAGGACCAAATGAACTCGAAAGCACTACTATAGCAACCAACGCCTGACCTATATTTATCTGACCTTTTTTGTATAATTCAATTCCTACAAATAAAAATGTAAGTATCGCTATCATTATAACTATATCGGTAAACGCTCTGATAATTCCTTCATGAGCTTTTATCACACCCATTTTCTGATGTAATTTATCGCTTTTTTGATTTATATTTTGAATTCTTTCTTCTCCCGCATCGAATAATAATATTTCTTTTATGCCCTTTAAGCTCTCTAAAAAATACGAATTCGAATCTGCAAATGCCTCTCTGTATTCAACTCCACCTTGTTTTGCAAATTTAGAAGAAAATACAGGTATGAAATACCCAATTAAAATATAAAATAAAACCGACAACAATCCAAATACTGGATTTATCTTAAACAACACTACAGCTATTACAAAAGAAGTAACTACTCCTATAGCTATAGGTGCCACTGTATGCGCGTAAAAAACTTCAAGTAATTCTATGTCGCTAGTTATAATAGATATTAAATTTCCTTTTTCCTTAGATTCAAGCTTAGCAGGTGCTAGCCTTCTAAGAGCTACAAATACCTTATCTCTAAGTATAGCAAGTATTTTAAATGCTATAAAATGTCCTGAATACTGCTCTATAAATCTCAAAATTCCTCTAAGTATCGCACATACTATTACTATGATTATAGAAGCTTTTAAGCTTATTCCCATATCAAATCCAAGTACAGTAGCGCCTGCCACCATTCCAAACGATGTTATTGCCGTGGCCGATAAAAATCCTAAAATTCCAAAGGATATAGTTATCATCATTATAGGTGCAAGAGGCTTTAGGACTTTTATAAGTCTCAACATTATTTTTATTCCCGATTGTCTACTCTCCATCTATATCACCTTCATTTCTTCAACTTTGTTTTTATTTTCTAATTCATCGTATATACTCTCCAAATTATCTTGGTGCTCTACTAGTTTTTTATAAAGTCCATTTTTCATCATAAGCGTTTTGTGGTTTCCAGCCTCAGCTATTTTACCGTCGTCTAAAAGATATATTTTATCTGCATTTTTCACATTTAAAAGTCTATGTGAAATTACGATTACTGTTTTTTCTTTAGATAATTTATTTATACTGTCCCAGATTTTTTCTTCACTTTCTACATCTATATTTGAAGTCGCCTCATCAAAAATATATATCTCTGGATTTTTTATTATAGTTCTAGCGATGCATAATCTCTGTCTTTGGCCTCCAGATAATAAATTTCCGCCTTCTCCTACTTTTGTGTCTAATTTATTTGGAAGATTTTTTACAAATTCATCTAAATTTGCTTCCTTTAATGCTCTATAAATTTCTTCATCAGTCGCGTCCTTTTTGCCCATCGTTATATTTTCTCTTATTGTAGTATTAAAAATATAAGCATTGTGGTTTATAAATCCAATTTTTTTATTTAAAACGTCGAATGGTATATCGTCTAAGTTTATTCCATTTAAAGTAATTTGACCGCTGTCTACTTTGTCTATTTTAAGAAGCAAACTCGTTATCGTACTTTTTCCTGAGCCACTTTCTCCTACAAGTGCCACCGTTTGTTTGTCTCTTATGTCGATATTTATATCTTTTAAAATCGATCTTTCCTTGTCGTAACTATAAGATACATCTTCTAATTTTATATTTATATTTTGAAGACTTTTAAGCTCGTCATCAGTTAATTTTTGTTTTTGTTCTATTTTTATATCTAGTAAATCAAATATTTTATCGCTAGCTGATATTCCATTCATAGCTACATGGAATAAAGAGCCTAAAAGTCTCATCGGTAAGAAAAACTCAGCCGATAATAAAATTATTATAAGAAGTTCTCCTGGAGTTATCATAGTATTTCTAAACTGACTTACTGCTATTAATATACCTATAGCCGAACCTCCAAAAGCAACTAAATCCATTATAGTTATAGAATTTAACTGCATCAAAAGAACATTCATAGTTATTTTTCTGAAATTCTCTGCATTTTCGTTCATTTCGATATTTTTCTCTTCATCTAAATCAAATATCTTTAAAGTAGTAAGACCTTGAAGATTTTCTAAAAATGAATCTCCTAAATCCGTATACACACCCCAGTATTTGCTTAGAAGTCTCTTAGCTATTTTCATAACTGCCATTATAGTAAA
>NZ_JALEXO010000255.1 GCF_022780145.1 Intestinibacter sp. | reverse complement strand
AAAAGAAGAATTAAAGGAAAGAGTAACAAAATCACCAGCCTTTTTCATAGGAAAAGACATACTAGAAATGTGTATAACTGCAATTTTAGAAGAAGAAAATATACTACTATCTGGTCCAAAGGCAACAGGTAAGAACCTACTATCTGACAACCTATCAGAAATATTTGGAAGACCACAATGGAATACTTCTTTCCACATAAATACAGACAGTGCATCTTTAATAGGTACAGACACATTTATAGACAATGAAGTAAGACTTAGACGAGGTTCTGTTTACGAATGTGCTGTAAACGGTGGATTTGGTATATTCGATGAAATAAATATGGCAAAAAACGATGCTATAGTAGTACTTCACTCTGCACTTGACTACAGAAGGGTTATCGATGTGCCAGGATACGAAAGAATTAACCTTCATCCAGCGACTAGATTTATAGGTACTATGAACTACGAATACGCAGGTACTAAGGAATTAAATGAAGCATTAGTTTCAAGATTTTTAGTAATAGATATTCCAGCTGTAGATGAAGAAAAATTAATGATGATTTTAAAAAGAGAATTCCCTACAGTAGACAGTGAAAAGCTACTTCAATTCATAGGAATATTCCTAGATTTACAGCTTAAAGCAGAAAACGGTGAAATATCAACAAAGGCAATAGACCTAAGAGGTATGATAGGAGCTCTAAAAACTATAAAAAGAGGTCTAAAACCAACTCTTGCAATTAACATGGGAATCACAGGTAAGACTTTTGACGTTTACGAAAAAGAAATGGTATCAGATATCATAAGAACTAGAATTCCTGAATCATGGGAAAGCTCTGATATATTCCCAAATGATTAGTTCATGCAGAGTAAAGTAAAAGGGTGATCGATATGGCAAAAGGTTTAAACTGGATATTTAACGAATATGAGTTTGACAATAGAGTAAACAATTTAGCTTGGACAGTTTCAGGGAAATACGACGAAGAAATAGATTCTGCAGAAAAAGACTATAGCTCAAAGGACGCATCTATGTACTATGCGATAATTGCGGGTGCTAGAAGAAAATACGTCGATTGGGGAACTGTCAAAAAGTTTTTAGTAAATAGAATAAAAGCTGGATACAACAAAGATATATTGCTTACAATAATACAAATTGTGTTAAATGATGTCGCTGAAAAAAGGGTAATAGAAGAAAGACCTGGAGTAGTAGATATCAGAAATAAAGCGTATTCAGACATTTTAAAGAGTTATTCAAAAATACATAGAGAAGATATTTTACAGCTTCTAAAATATACTTATGTACTTCAACGAATGGATAGACATCCTGTTATGGACAGATTAGTTGGAAAAATACTTAGAGAAATTAATTCGATCGATTCCAACGACGATATAATGAATATTTTAAAAAGGGTAGATGAAATATATCTTACATATTTTCAACACATATTAGATAGCCAAAGTCAAAATGTAGAATTTGCAGAAGAAAATGTAAATGAGGTAGAAGTTAATTTCGATACATTTTCTGATTTCATGCTAGAAGAATTGTACAATGATCAAGAAACTGAAACTGTTGAAACAGAAATAAAAAATCTAAACAGTGGAATGCTAGTTGACGGTATAGGTGATGAAAGAGGAGATGTAGATCTAGAATCGACACCAAATAGAGTAATATATGTCGATGAAGAAATGCTCAACAAGATATACAAGAGAGTAGAATACTACTATGGTAAATCTTATTTAAGTGAAAGCGATAGAAGAAAAATAGAAGCAAGAAACTGTAGAAACGTGCATGAAGGCTGTAGACTTCATTTTACTGATGGAGTTTTAAGATCTCCTTGTGACAATGCGTTTCAGTTAAAATATGTAACTAGACAAAAGGACAATAATATATTTGAATTTCAATTTAAAATAAAAACATTTAGAAGACAAATAAATAAACTAAAAGAAAGCTTTTCTAGATTATTAATAGAAGAAAGCTCTTCTGATAGAGTTTACTCTGATTGTGGAACTATATACGCAAACAAAGCATGGCGTATAGGTAGAAGTAGCAATAACAAAATATTTTACAAGGATGTAGACAATGGAAAGGGTAGATATGTCATAGACATACTACTTGATTCAAGTGGTTCGCAAACTTCGAAACAGTTTATGGTAGCTATTCAAGCGTATATACTTTCTACTGCGCTTACATTAGTTGGGATACCAAATAGAGTTATGGGATTTCTAAGCTTTTTAGACTACACTGTCTTAAAAAGATTTAGAGATTACAATGATAATGTAAGAAAATGTGAGGATATATTTGAATACTATTGTGCTGGGAACAATAGAGATGGTCTAGCTATAAAGGCTACCTGTGATGGACTTTTAGAGAGAGATGAAGAAAATAAAATTTTAATAGTTCTTAGTGACGGCAAGCCAAACGATGTGAAAATAGGCAAGGATACTTCTAGAAGTATAAGAGGAGAAACTGCTTATAAAGGTATAGTTGGTATAAATGATACTGCTATGGAGGTTAGGAGAGCTAGAAAAAGAGGCATAATGGTATTAGGTGTTTTCACAGGTAAAGAAACTGATTTAGAAGCTGAAAAGAAAATTTACGGCAAGGATTTTATTTATATAAAAGATATACAAAGATTTTCTGATATAGTTTCTACATATTTGAAAAAGGTAATAAGAAATTAAATCATATAATTTATAGATAACTAAAAGGAATTAATAAATCTATAAAAAAATAATTTCAAAATACTATTGCAAAATTATGTAATAATTATTACAATTAAAGCTAGATATATAATTTACAATTTTTGTATATTAGATTACAATGTAACGAAAATTTATAAAAATTGCAAATTTATTAACGATAACAAAATGGAATTGCAAAAAACATCACAATTTGTCTATCTATGCTATAATGAATATATATTTAAAGAAAATATATTAGTATTAGTAAATAAAATATATATTTTAGGTTCTGAAATAGATTAATAGGGAAAGAGGTGTAATTCCTCTACAGCCCCCGCTACTGTAATGTTGACGAGTCTCTCGAGCTATACCACTGTGATATAAAGTATCATGGGAAGGTGAGAGATAGGATGATACTAAGTCAGGAGACCTGCCTAGGATATAATAGAGAAATTTCTTCGGGGTTGGAGAGAGTGTCTTAATTAGGAATAATATAAAACTTATTAAGTATGTCTACCTAACCTTTTAAATTAATATGGTTAGGTTTTTTATTTTATTAATACTAATTTATTTTAAAATATATTATTACTTTAAGGAGTGTAGAGAGATGAGATTACAAAAAACAAATATTAAATGGTGTTTATTAGCAGCATTCATGTTAGTATTAGCACCTACAATTTCAGGAGCTATGCATATCATGGAAGGATTTTTGCCTGTTAAATGGGCAGTAATTTGGTATGTACTATTTATACCATTCTTTGTTATAGGTTTAAAGAATATAACAAAGGTAGTAAAAGAACAACCAAAGAAGAAATTATTATTAGCATTATGTGGCGCTTTTGTGTTTGTTCTATCAGCACTTAAGATACCTTCAGTTACAGGTAGTTGTTCACATCCAACAGGTGTAGGACTTGCTTCAATATTATTTGGACCAAGTGTAACAGTTGTTTTAGGAACAATAGTATTGTTATTCCAAGCTTTATTATTAGCACATGGAGGAATAACAACTTTAGGAGCAAATGCATTTTCAATGGCAATATTTGGACCAATAGTATCATATGTCATTTGGAAATTATTAAAAGATAAAGTAAATAGAAATGTAGTTGTATTTTTAGCTGCAGCTCTAGGAGATTTAGCTACATATACATTGACTTCATTACAATTAGGATTAGCATTCCCTGATCCAGTTGGTGGATTTGCAGTATCTGCTGCTAAATTCTTAGGAATATTCTTTGTAACACAAATTCCTATAGCAATAGCAGAAGGATTATTAACAACTATAATCTATAACTTCATATCAGAAAATGAAGATAAGGAGGTACTAGCATAATGACAACTCAAACAAAAAAAGGAAATAGTACTAAATTAACAATCGTATTATTACTATTAGTTTTAGCTATAGTTATCGTACCTCAAGTTATAAAAAGTGGTGCAGAATTTGGTGGAGCTGACGGTGAAGCTGAGGCTGCTATCACAGAAATAGATCCTAATTATGAACCTTGGTTTAGTAGTTTCTTTGAACCAGCAAGTGGTGAGATAGAAAGCTTACTATTTGCATCTCAAGCAGCATTAGGTGCTGGAATAGTTGGATACTATATAGGTGCTACTAGAACTAAGAAAAAAATGAAAGAAGATAAATAATTCTAGAAAGAAGATAAAATTAATGATAATAGATGATTATGCTTATAAAAATAAATTATTTAAAGTTAATCCAAATATAAAATTTAGCATAGGTATGTTATTTTTGATAATATCATTAATTAGTCCTTACAATGTATTATCTATATTGATAATATTAGGTATGAGTATCACAATAGTTGGAATTGC
>NZ_JALEXO010000283.1 GCF_022780145.1 Intestinibacter sp. | reverse complement strand
CTCTGAATTCGAATCTACCAACATGGTATGGAGTACCGTTAGCTTTTAATTCGTCTTCAGTTACACCAACACCTGATACTTCTGGTTCAGTGTAAACACAACTTGGTATAGCTTTATAGTTAACTGTTTCGCTGTTACCTTTAACAGCATTTTCAGCTGCTACCATACCTTCAGCAGATGCAACGTGAGCAAGCATAGCTCCTGGTATTATATCACCTATTGCGTATATACCTTCAACACTTGTTTCTAAATATTCATTAACTTGTATAAATCCTCTTGGTGCCATTTCTATACCAACTTCTTCAACACCAGAGTTAGCTAAGTTAGGTCTTCTACCTACGCAAAGTAATACCATTTCAGCAGTTACTGATTTACCGTTGTTTAATTTTATTTCAACAGAATCATCATTAACTATGTATTCGTCTGCACCTACACCTGTCATAACTTTTATTTTGTCTTTTTTGAATTGTCTAGCTAAGTTTTTAGCTGCTTCAGAATCCATTCTACCTAATATTTGAGGTATCATTTCTATTATAGTTACTTTAGTTCCTATAGTTGCAAAGAATTGTCCTATTTCACTACCTATAACTCCACCACCAACAACTATTAATGATTCAGGTTGTTTAGTTAAGTTTAATATTTCATCAGAAGTTATAACGTTTTTACCATTATAAGGCATTCCTGGGAATACTGTTGGTACAGATCCATTAGCTAGTATTATTTTATCAGCTACAACTGTTTCAGTAGTTCCATCAGCTTTAGTAACTTCTATAGTATTTTTATCTACTAATTTACCAAAACCGTCTATTTTTTTAACTCCTCTTTTGTCAAATAGGAATTGAATTCCTGCTACTAATTCATCAGTTATTTTATGTCTTCTAGCCATTATAGCTTCAAAATTAGGTTTAGCTTCACCTTCAACTTCTATACCGAAGTCTTTAGCTTCTCTTACTGTTCTAAGAACATCAGAAGATGCTAATAAAGCTTTTGTTGGTATACAACCTACGTTTAAGCAAGTACCACCTAATCTATTTTTTTCTATTACAGTTACTTCAGCACCAAGCATAGCTGCCTTTAAAGCTGCTACATATCCTCCTGGGCCGCCTCCTATTACTGCTATTTTCATTTGTTATTTCCCCCATTTACCTTTTATGATTTGTTTATTAATTAAACTTTATATTAATCTATATTAGATATAATATCTATATATATATTATACCCAATATAGAATTAATTATCTTGTTTTTATATTAAATTTTTTAATTTATTTTATTAGATTTTATAAACCTGCAGCATCTAATATTAGTGGTACATTTTCTTCTGCACCTATAGCCATTATATGAACACCATCACATAAGTCTTCTTCTTTTAATTGTCTTATGAATTCACCAGCCATTTTTATACCTTCAGCTACATAGTTTCCTTTACCAGCTGCTTTTAATCTTTCGATTTGATCATCTGGAACGAATATTCCTGGAACGTTAGCAGTCATGAATTTTGCCATTCCTGGTGATTTAAGTGGAACTATACCAGCCATTACTTTACAGTCCATATCTTTAGTTAATTCTCTGAATTTTCTCATATGTTCTATATCGTAAACAGCTTGAGTTTGGAAGAATCTAGCACCAGCTGCTA
The DNA here is from genome assembly GCF_022780145.1 of Intestinibacter sp. Taxonomy (GTDB): domain Bacteria; phylum Bacillota; class Clostridia; order Peptostreptococcales; family Peptostreptococcaceae; genus Intestinibacter. The sequence goes on along the minus strand of NZ_JALEXO010000283.1, from coordinate 562 downwards.
TTTTCTTTTCCATTTTTAATAATTGTACTTCTATTGGATCGTATTCTGGAGTAACACAAGCTCCTAGGAAGAAGTTTGTTTTACCTTTTAATTCTAATCCTGTACTATCAGTACCATTATTCATCATAGTTGCAGTAGATAATATACTAACTGAATCTAAGTCGAATACTGGTTTAGCATTTTTATGGTCACCTACACATACGTGGTCACCTGTTAAAGCTAATAAGTTATCTATTCCAAAGAATCCTGCAGAAAGCATTTCACTTTCTATAGCTATTCTGTTTCTATCTCTACCTGTCATTTGTATAACTGGTTCTAATCCTAAATCTTTTAACATTTTACATGTAGCAAGAGATGAAGTTCTCATTACTGCAGATTGGTTATCAGTAACGTTAACTGCATGTACTCTACCAATAACTTTTTTAGCACATTCTGCTAAGTGTGATAAATCAGTTCCTTTTGGAGGTGCCATTTCAGCAGTTATAGCAAATTCTCCTCTTTCAAATGCTTCTTGTAACTTACTCATCTAAAAAATCCCCCTTTATTTATAACCTTTTCTTAT
>NZ_JALEXO010000260.1 GCF_022780145.1 Intestinibacter sp. | reverse complement strand
AGGAGGAACACAAACTAACCAATTAATAATCGATACAACTTTAAATCCATATGAAGGTGTAGTAGCTGTTGAAACAGGACATGTAGGTGTACACGAAGCAGGTGCTATTGAATATACAGGTCACAAGGTTTTAACTGTTCCAGCACACGATGGAAAAATGGATGCAGGTGAGTTAAAAGATTACTTAGAAACATTTTACAACGATGGAAACCACGAACACATGGTATTCCCAGGAATGGTTTACATTTCTCATCCAACAGAATACGGAACTTTATACACAAAGGATGAATTAGAAAAAATTTCAAAGGTATGTAACCAATACGAAATACCATTATATCTAGATGGTGCTAGACTAGGATATGGGGTAATGGCAAAGGATACAGATGTTGATTTACCTACTGTAGCAAAATACTGTGATATATTCTATATAGGAGGAACAAAAGTTGGCGCATTATGTGGTGAAGCTGTAGTATTCACAAAAAACAATATGCCTAAGCATTTTACAACTCAAGTAAAACAACATGGCGCATTACTTGCAAAGGGAAGATTACTAGGAGTTCAATTTGATGCATTATTTACAGATGACCTTTATTTTGAAATAAGCAAAAATGCTATTGAAATGGCTGAGCTTTTGAAAAAGGGATTAGCTGAAAAGGGATATAGATTCTATTTGGATTCACCAACAAACCAACAATTTATTATATTGGAAAATAGTCAAATGGAAGAGATAGCTAAGAATGTTAGATTCAGCTTTTGGGAAAAATACGATGATACTCATACAGTAGTGAGATTTGCTACAAGCTGGGCTACATCTAAGGAAGATGTGGAAGCTTTAATTGATTTATTATAAATTAATAATCCCTTCGTATACAGTAACATTTTAGTTATCGTATATGAAGGGATATTATATTTGGGATAGAAGAGTTTTAAATATAAATTATATCTACACCAGCAAAACTAAGGTTTCCGACTAATACTAAGGTATTTTCTGTAGTTCCTATATGTTTATTTTAAAGTTTGTATTTTACTTGATATATGTTATCTATCGTGTGGGCACTTATACTTGATTCCTCTGTTTCGAAAAATAATATTTCTGATAGAGGAATATAGTATTCCGAATTATTTTTGTAAAATATTATTTGAGCTTTTTTAGATAATATATCAGTAAGAGCTTTTTGAATATTAGACACATCATCGTTTAATTGTTTACATCTGATGATTACCTCATCTTCTTGTATTTCTTTATCTACTTCGATTCGTATTTTCATATCTTCACTCCCCATATTATTAATTATATGGAATGAAGATTCTTTGTAAATAAGATACAGGTAAGTGGCAACTTTAGAGGTGTAAGAGGTAAATTTTTATATGTTAGTTGCATATTAAATTTATGTATTATTCGAATAAAATATAGTTATCCACCGTTTTTTTAGTTATCCACTGTGGATATGTGGATAACTTATGTGAATTTTTATTTCTTTCTGATTATTTTAATAAATAGCTCCGTTTAAAAATATATACAAATCAAATTAGGTATAATATAATCATAGAGGATTTTAATATTAAAAAAATATAGGAGGAAGTACTGCTTTTTAAGTGGAAGGAATTATATGAGAATAAATATAGTATGTGTCGGAAAAATTAAGGAAAAATATTTGAAATTAGGAATAGATGAATTTAAAAAGAGATTATCTAAATACTGTAAGCTGGATATAATAGAGCTGGATGATGAAAAGGCTCCAGAGAATCTAAGCGATAAAGAAATGGAAATGATAAAGGATAAAGAAGGAAGGAAGATACTAGCTAAGATCAAGGATACTAGCTATGTTATAGCACTTGCAATTGACGGTAAGAGCTTGTCTTCTGAAGAATTAGCTGATACTATCAACAAGCTAGGTATAAAGGGTATTAGCAATATATCATTTGTAATAGGAGGATCCTTAGGACTTTCTGATGAGGTTTTAAGTAGAGCTGATTATAAGTTGTCTTTTTCTAAGATGACATTTCCGCATCAATTGATGAGATTGATTTTGTTGGAACAGATTTACAGAAGTTATAGAATAAATAATGGAGAGCCTTATCATAAGTAATAAGGTTTGTTTTTAGTTTAAATAGATAGTAGAAAATTTTATTAAAATAATGAATATAAGTTTAATAAAGGAGATTATATATGGATTTAATTAATAAAATAATTTGTAAAGATTGTATAG
>NZ_JALEXO010000247.1 GCF_022780145.1 Intestinibacter sp. | reverse complement strand
TATGGAGATAATATTTCTGAATTAAGCGATGAGGATATAGAATCCATAAAATCAATTAAAGGTGTAACTTCAGTAAAAGTAAGCAAGGTCTCAAATTTACAAATGGACATGAACGAAGATGTTCTTATGCCTGCTTTAAAGGCTGGATATGAGAGATTCTCTACAGAGGAAAATACTTAGACGATTATCTACAAAAGATAAAGAAGGATCCAAGTAAACTTACTACATGGGTATCATTTGTAGACGACGAAACTATAGACAAATTTGAAAAGTTAAATGATGATAAAATAGATGTAGAGGCATTTAAGCAAGGAAAAATAGCACTTACAAGTACATTCTACTATCCTAATTACGAAGAATTAGATTTTTCTAATCAACAAATTACATTTAGAAATTCAGATAGAACTAAGTCTGTTGATTTGGGAGTAAATATAGTTGAAGATAAAAATGATGTACTTAACTTTGGTAAAGAAAACGAAATAGGTATACCTATATTTTATATAAGTGAGTCTGTAATAGATAAAATCGACTGCGATATACTAAATAATATTGTAAAGGTCGATGTAAATCAAAAATACGAAATATCAGTAAAAAATAAGCTAAAGCTTATGGCTGAAGAAAGCAAGGATGTAAATTTAGAAGCAAGATCAGATGCAGTTGAAAACTTCGAACAAAGTATGATAATGATGAACATAATAGTTGGCGGAATTTCTATAATTTTGATATTTATAGGGATACTTAATTTTATAAATGTAATGGTCACAAATGTAAATACGAGATTGACAGAGCTTGCCGTAATTGAGAGCATAGGAATGACTAAAAGACAAATCAAGAAGATGCTGACTTTTGAAGGCTTGTATTATGCAGGTATAACGATATTTATGATAATGACCTTAGGTATGAGTGTCGTGTATATGATTTCAAAATTTATTAAAAATATGGTCGATTATGCAGAATTTGTATTTCCTACCAGTGCGTTGATTTTATTGGTAGTGCTTATATTGCTAGTTTGCACTATAACTCCTAGCGTTGTGTATAAACAAAGCTCTAAATCAAGCGTGACAGAGAGACTTAGAAGAATAGAAAAATAGCTATATTTACGATAAAATGATAGAATTTAAGTAAATAATATTTATATCACGGATAATATACAATCTATTGTCCGTGATTTATTGTATTTAGGAGGAAGCAATGAAAAATATTTTAATTGTCGAGGATGACAAGCTTTTAAATAGAGGTGTGTCGTTTGCACTCAAAAAAGAAGGCTATAATACTATAAGTGTATATACTAAGCAGGAGGCGAAAAATGCTATATCTGAAAATCATATAGATTTTCTGCTTTTAGATATAGGTCTGCCAGATGGAAGCGGGTTAGATTTATGTAGCGAGATAAAAAATCAAATAGATTTTCCAGTCGTGTTTTTCACTGCAAATGATACTGAGGAGGATATGATAAAGGGATTTGAGAGTGGTTGTGACGACTATATATCAAAGCCTTTTTCAATAGAGGTGCTTAAATTTAAGATAAATGCAATTTTAAAAAGAAGCGATATAAAGGCTAAGAAATTATTTGTATATAAGGATTTGAAGATAGATTTTGACAGTAAAAAGGTATATAAGAGAAATGAAGAAATCAAGCTAAGTGTCACAGAATACAAGCTTTTGGAGCTCCTTTGCAAAAATAAGGGGATAGCTATGACCAAGGAGGTTTTGCTGGATAAATTATGGGATTACAATGGAAATTATGTAGATGACAACACTTTATCTGTCAACGTCAGAAGACTTCGCAAAAAAATCGAGGATGACCCTAAAAATCCAGAATATATAGTTACGTTGTTTGGAATAGGTTATATATTGGGAGAGTAGCTTGTTATGAAGAGATTAAATATAATTAATTTTATACTCAATTTTGTAGTTTTTATAGCTTGTTTATCGTTTAATATATGTATTTTTATGTGGACAAAGGATTACGATATAAATATTTCGATTATAACTATAGCTTTTACATTTGCGATTTTTATTATATTTTTTTTACAGAAATTATTTTTTAAAAAATATACAAATGAGATACTAGTTAAATTGTCAGATATGCTAGCAAGTATTTCTGATATGAGAGAAGATGAAGTTTTTAGCATGATAGATGATTCTATATTTTCAAAGCTTCAGCATCAGACATTGAGATTAATAAACATATTAAAATCACAAAATAAAAAAATTGAAACAGAAAAAAACGAAATAAAATCTCTAATATCGGATATCGCACACCAGCTGAAAACACCGCTGACAAATATGAAGATGTACAGCGAATTTCTGCAAGACGAGGATTTATCAGAGGATGAGAGACAAGAGTTTAACCAAGTTATACTATTGTCACTAGATAAATTGTGCTTTTTAGTGGAGAGTATGATAAAGATGTCTAGATTGGAAAGCTCAGTAATAAATCTACACAAAACAACGTCCGACATAAACGATGCCGTAGTATCTGCGATTTCTCAGCTATACAAAAAGGCACAGTCTAAAAATATAACGATAGATTTTGAACCAAAGCAAAAAATACTACTAGACTACGATAAAAAATGGACATCAGAGGCGATATTCAACATAATCGAAAACGCAATTAAATACTCAAAAGAAAATACTACGATATCCATATCGATTGAAAAGTACGAGATATTTACTAGAATAGATATCACGGATCAAGGTATCGGTATATCCGAGGATGAAATTCCAAAAATCTTTGGTAGATTCTATAGAGGTAGAGATGTCTTAGAGGAAGAAGGAATAGGTATAGGGCTTTATTTGAGCAGAGAAATTATATCAAAGCAAGGTGGATACATAAAGGTCAAATCATCAGAATTGGGAAGTACATTTTCTGTATTTTTACAAAACTAAAATATTTTAATATAATAAAACTTTAATATGTTATAGTCGTATAAAATGGTATATAATATAGTAAAGTTTAAAATATCATGGGGGATAACGATGGAAGTAAAATTACAAGTATCAGATGTATTTCAAGCAAAAAAAAGAATAAAAGACTACGTAAAAGTGACACCACTTATAAGAGCTGAAAATCTTGAAAAATTATTCGACGGAGCAGAAATTTGGCTAAAATTAGAAAATATGCAATACACAGGAGCATTCAAATTACGTGGAGTAAGCAACAAAATGCTAATTACACCAAAGGAAGAGCTACAAAAGGGTGTAACAGCAGCATCAAGCGGTAACCATGCACAAGCAGTAAGCTACATGGCACAGCAATTAGGGGTAAAAGCAACTATAGTAATGCCAGAAAATGCACCTAAAGCAAAAATAGCAGGAGCAAAGGGATACGGTGCAGAAGTAGTGCTTGCAGGATTTACTGGACAAGACAGAGATAAAAAATGTGCAGAATTAATAGAAGAACACGGATACTGCCTAGTTCATTCACATATGGACCCAGCAGTAATAATAGGTCATGGAACAGTGGCAATAGAAGCACTAGAACAAATGAATGGTGAAATGGACGAGTTCATCATGCCATGTGGAGCAGGAAGCTTGACAAGTGGAGGTTCATTTGCAATAAAGGGAGTTGATCCAAGTATAAAAGTAACAGCTGTAGAACCTAAGGAAGTACCTCTATTTACAGAAGCATTAAAAGCAGACAAGGCTCTGACAGTAGAAATGGGTCAAACTATAGCAGACGGTCTTCGTATAAGCAAGGCAGAAGAAATAAACTTCGAAATGATAAGAGACAACGTAGATACAGTAGTAGCAGTAGAAGAAGCATCAATAGCAGAAGCTGTAAAATTACTAGGATTAAAAGAAAAAATATTAGCAGAACCATCAGCATGTGTAGGTATAGCAGCAATGCTTGAAAATAAAATAGACACAAGTGCGGGTCGCCGTATATGCATAGTTATAACAGGTGGTAATGTAGATGCATCACTTTATGCTGAATTAATAAACAAATAAATTTTTATAGACTTAGTTTACAAACTACTATTAATATCTTAGAATATAAATAAGAAAACAAAATAAATTCGGATGAGGATAATCCTAGAAGCTACTTAAATGTAGTGCCGAAGAAGCAAAGAAAGAGTTGGTCTAAACTTTTTTGGAAACTGACAGGCAAAAGGAAGATTATCTGACGAAACTTTGGAGAGAACGGATTTCCGTCGCCTACGTGGCTATAACCAACTGGCAAAAGGACAGAGTAACAGGACACTTTAATTAGTGAGCCTTGTTACCCTGTCTTTTTTATTTTAATTAAAAAAATGGGAGTGATAATTTATGAGAATGATGTTAGTAGGAGCAGGTGCAGTGGGAGAATCTATACTAAGGATAATTCAAAGCAGGCTTGACTATAGAACATGGCTGGAGTTTGTTTTAGTTGCAGATTATGATTTAGATAGAGCAGAGGAAGTAATTAGTCATTTAAGAGATAGGGACGACTTAAAGGCGGTCAAGGTCGATGCTAGAAATGAAAAGGACATTGTAGAATTAATTGAAACATATGATATAGACTTCGTGATGGATGCTGCAGCACCATTTGTAAGCAACAATATTTTTGATGCGGCTTACGAGGCTGGAGCAAATTACGGAAGTATGGGAACTTGGTCTGTGCCTATGGAGCATCCTAAGCTAGGTCTCGGCATAGAAAATAGCTATGTAGAGCCTATGACAAAATACAACTTTGACAGACATGATAAATGGAGAGATAAAAATCAAATGGCATGTATTTGCATGGGAATCGACCCAGGAGTGGTAAATGTATTTGCAAAATATGCAGCTGAATATGAGTTTGATGAGTTACAAGAGGTTCATGTAAAGGACGGTGGAAATCTAAGTATACCTGGAGCGAAGGAGGGAGAAGTGACATTTGGGTTTAATGTATGGACAGTTTTAGACGAGGTCATGAATCCAAATGTAGAGTACAACGCAGACAAG
>NZ_JALEXO010000198.1 GCF_022780145.1 Intestinibacter sp. | reverse complement strand
AAATAATCCAACTCTTTTGTAGTATTATTTTCCTCTGACATAAAATTTATTCACAGTTTGACCATCTTCCAAAAATTACCTACAATTAAAATAAATAAATTTACTAGAAAGGGGTCATACTATGAAGGAAAGAAAACCAAGCTGTAGCGATTGCTCTACTCAAAACTGCTCAAATAGAGACAGCTTATACCCAAAATTTTGCATAACACCAGACTTAACAGAAGGGCAAATAGAAGAAATCAAAAAACTATACACAGAAGACGAACAAAACCACAAGCTAGCAGTAAACTCCGCAGAAATAGAAGGCGACTTCTACGGCAAACTAACTCGTGTAGAAGAGACAGTAGAATTTATAAAAAGAATAGGCGCCAAAAAAGTAGGAATCGCAACATGTGTAGGCCTTATAAAGGAAGCAAAGATATTCGCCAAAATCCTACAACACAACGACATCGATTACTACACAGTAGCCTGTAAGGTAGGTTCTATCAAAAAAGAAGAAATCGGCATAGCAAAAGAACACCACGTAAGACCAGAAGCCGATCACGAATCAATGTGCAACCCTATCCTGCAAGCAAAAATATTAAACGAAGAAAAAACAGATTTAAATGTAGCAATAGGACTTTGCGTAGGCCACGACTCTCTATTTATAAAATACTCAGATGCCCCTGTAACAGTACTGGTTGCAAAGGACAGAGTCACTTGCCACAACCCAGTCGGACCACTTCTTATGAGCGAGTCCTACTACAAGAGCAAACTATTTGGAGAAAAATAAAAATCAAAAAAGGCTGCTACACTAACATCTCCGTGTAACAGCCTCAAAAAGAACTTTTTTATAAATCCTTTACAACCTTATTATATAAATATTTCAAGAATATAACACTAACTACAACTGACATTATCTCAGCAATTGGGAATGACCACCAAACTAAATTTACATTTCCCAATTTTGATAAGAAATAAGCAGCTGGTAGTAAAACTAATAATTGTCTCGCGAAAGAAAGCAGCATACTCAATACACCATTTCCTAAAGCTTGGAACGTTGAAGATGCGATTACACAGAATCCAGCGAACACGAAGCTCAGACTTATAGTTCTAAGCGCTGGTATACCTATTGCTAGCATTTGTTCAGACGCATTGAAGAATCCCAACAAAGTACCAGGTATAGTTTGAAGTATTATAAGCCCTACAAACATTATGCCGACAGCATAGCACACGCTTAATTTTACAGTTTTTACAAGTCTGTCTTTGTTTCTAGCGCCTAAGTTGAATGCAACTATAGGAACCATACCGTTGTTTAAACCAAATATTGGCATAAACACGAAGCTTTGTAGCTTGAAGTAAGCCCCAAATACTGCAACAGCTGTTGATGAGAATGTCATAAGGATTATATTCATTCCGTAAGTCATGACAGATCCTATTGCCACCATCAACACTGAAGGAATACCTACATATAATATTCTTCCTAGATATTTTTTCTCTAATCTAAATCCTTTTAAATGTATATGAATTTCCTTGTTTTTCTTGATATTAAGTATAAGTGCAAATATACCTGCAACTATTTGACCGATAACAGTAGCAACAGCAGCACCGGCGATTCCTAATTTTGGAGCACCAAGTAGACCAAATATTAAGATAGGGTCTAGTATGATATTTATAACTGCACCTGTCAATTGTGTAGTCATCGATAAAATTGTCTTACCTGTTGATTGCAGCAATCTTTCAAATGACATTTGCATATATATACCAAATGAGCAAATACATACTATTCTCAAATATGTTGTTCCATAATCTACTATTTCAGTGATGTCAGTTTGAGTTTCCATGAATTTGTGCACTGCAAATAAACCTATACATAAGAATATTAAATAATTTACAAATTCCAAGAAAATACCGTGAAGAGCCGCCTTGTTTACGCCCTCTTGGTCCTTTTGTCCTAAATTTTTTGAAAGCAATGCATTCATCCCAACTCCGATACCTGTAGCCATACCTATCATAAGGTTTTGCACAGGGAATGCCATAGATACTGCAGTCAGTGCATTTTCGCTAAGCTTTGCAACGAAAATACTGTCTACTACATTGTATAGAGCTTGGACAAGCATTGATATCATCATCGGTAAAGCCATTGATATTAATAGCTTGTTAATGGGCATAGTACCCATTTTATTTTCTGTTTGAATCGTTTTTTCTGCCATTTTGATGTCCTCCTTTTATATTTTTTGTGTTGTCTCTTTAGAAAATCTCTCCAATAAATTGCGTAATAATTCTATTTCCTCATCAGAAAATTTCTCTAATATACTATCTTTGTATTTCTTCACATCGCAATCTACTTCTTTATGAGCTTTTATCCCAGCCTCTGTCAAAACTATCTTGTTTATCCTCTTGTCAGTTGGAATACTCTCTCTCCTTATGTAGCCTTTTTTTTCCAACGAACTTATCATAGTCGACACAGAAGACCTCCTAATATCAAATATTTTTTCTAAATCCCTTTGAAATATATCTCTATTATTTGAATTATCATGTAAATACTTTAAAAAAAACGCCTGAATTCCAGTTAAATCATGCTTGAGTGCGATTTTATCTAGATTTCTCTTGACTTGGTTATCCAACCTATGGATAACTCCAAAAATCTCAATTTTATCCATCAAAAAATTTCCCCTCTCTTTTGTTAGCCTTCTAACGTTAGCCACCTAACAATTCTATACCCTTTTAATTTTATTGTCAACTCAAAAAATAAACTCCCTTGTATAAAAGGAAGTTTACTTCTCATAGCTAATTATTTTCTTTTATCTTATCGGCAAATAATTTTCCAAGTCTCTTCATGCCCTCTTCTATTTTTTCAGGTGGTACAGCACTGAAGCACATACGCATACAGTTATTGCCCTTGTCGCCGCCTTCTACAAAGAACCCTTCACCGGCAACATAAGCTACCTTGTATTTTTCATTAGCCTCCTGAAGAAGCTCTGTAGTGTTTAAATTCAATTCCTCAGGCAACTCTACCCAAGTGAACAAACCGCCGTCTGGATAAGTATGCTTAGTTCCCTCTGGCAAATACTTATCGATACATTCCATCATCTTATCGCGTCTTTCTCTATATAAATCGCAAATCATCTTGTGATGTGCAGGATAATATCCCCTCTTGAAAAACTCAGCACACAACACATCTGAAATCATTCCTGTATGAGAATTTGTAGCAGTTTTTATCTCGTATAATCTGTCTATTATTTCCTTTGTAGCTACTACATATCCAAGTCTACTTCCAGGTGAAAATATCTTAGAAAAACTATTTGCAAGTATAGTATTTCCAGTCTTGTCAAAAGATTTTATAGGAGGTAAATCCTCACCACTGTATCTTATATCTCTATAAGGGTCGTCCTCTAGAATTATCACGTCGTACTTGCTTCCAAGCTCAGCTAATTTCTTTCTTCTCTCTGTGCTCATAGTTATTCCTGTAGGATTTTGGAAAGTAGGTATTGTGTAGACGATTTTAGGGTTGTACTGTTTTATTTTCTCCTCAACATCCTCCATAATAAGCCCATCGTCGTCCATC
>NZ_JALEXO010000194.1 GCF_022780145.1 Intestinibacter sp. | reverse complement strand
TATCTGTATAGTCAGTTTCTATTCCCATAACTGGTATACCTGCTTCTTTTAATGCTCTCTCAACTGTATAGCCTTCTACATCGTATAAGCTACAGAATTTTAAGTTTACATCTATTACACCGTCTACCTTGTATTCTTTAGCTAAACGTATAATATCGTCTATTCTAGCAGTATTTGGAGTGAAGCAAGCACAGTTTATACCCATGTATCTATTTGCTAGAGCATCTATTTGTTCATCTACAGTAGTCTTAGTTTCATCTACTAAGTTTTCAAAATATCTAGTTCCTGTACACATTTCTTCACATACAACTACAGCTCCACTAGTTTCTATTATGTTATGTAGCTTCCAGTTTGGAACTGCAAGTGGTGTTCCAGTAAGCATGATTCTCTTAGTTCCTTCTTTTACTACACTTACACCATCTTTGATTCTTTGTTCTAGTTCATCACAAAGTTTATTTGTCATTTGAGTAAAACGAGCTGGGTCATCGTAAAATGCTATTTGAGATATTACTAAAGCATCTCTACCACTTATAGGCACTTTATCTGCTTTACGACATTCATATAGACGACTTAGAGCTTTTCTCTTGTTGTTTATTAATTTTATACTTTCATTTAATGATTCTGCTGTTATTTCATTTCCTGTGAAATCTTCTATTACTTTTTTAAGTTCTCTTATTTCATCTGCCCAAGCTTTTATATCTTTTTCACGTTTCATTTGAGGTAAATCCATAACATGAACTGGTACATCTTCGCCTAATATTTCCCATGCTTTCTTCTTGCCATCACAAGTAGTTTCACCTATATACATGTCAGCTATTCTGAAGAAAGGACATGTTCTATCAAGTCTAGCACCTACTGATGCCTTTATTAATGGACATGTATTTGTTGGAAGGACTTTTTCACCGCCCGGTACCCAGAATTGTGATCCGCCACATAGACCTGTAGCTATTGCATCTGCTGCAAATATTAACTCATCTGGAACATAGACGCAAAAAGTCCCAAACACCTTTTTTCCTTCTTCTTGTGCCTTTATTAGTTCTTGAGGTCTAACTCCGTGAATTTCTGCTATTACAAAATTATAATAGTCCATTGCTTCAGGTCTATTTTCTTGTGATAAGAATACATCTCCAAAAGCTTGAGGTAATACCTCACATAATTGATCATGAGTTTCTAAATCCATACCTAGATCTTCCCACATTTTTCTGTAATCAGCCATACTTCTATCTCCTTTTGATTTTAATTTATTTTATAAATTTTACATAAAGTAAAAATTATAATCTACAGATAATCTTCCCCATTTTTCAAATCAGTTAAAATAGTTTTTATAGCATCAATACATATATCTACTTCTTCTTCTGTATTGAAGTGGCTAAATGAAAATCTAACTGTTCCCTGAGGGAATGTTCCTAAAGTCTTATGTGCTCTTGGCGCACAATGCAAGCCAACTCTAGTCATGATTTTATATTTGCTACTTAAGGAAAATGCCACTATACTGTTGTCTACATCTTCGAAATCTAAAGACACTACCCCTACTCTGCCTTCTATTCCTTTTTTACCAGCAATTTTTACACCATCTATTTCTTTAATACCATCTAAGAAATATTTAGTTATTTCCATTTTTTCATTTCTTATATTATCTATTCCAGTTTCTTTTAAATAAATAAGCGCTTGATGTAAACCTATAATTCCAGGTAAATTCATTGTTCCACTTTCGAATCTATCTGGTAAAAATTCAGGCATTTCTTCTGAATCAGACATACTTCCTGTTCCACCGCTTATAACTGGTTCGATCTGGCCGGCTAATTCATCGCTAACTATAAATCCACCTATTCCCTGTGGACCAAGTAACCCCTTATGTCCTGTAAATGCTAAGAAATCTATATTATTTCTTACCATATCTATATCGACTATACCAGCACTTTGTGCAGTATCAACTACATATATTAAATTGTGTTCTTTGCATAGAGCGCCTATATCACCTATAGGTAAAATAGTTCCACACACATTTGATGCATGTGTAGTGATTATAGCCTTCGTATTTTCTTTTATATAAGGTATAAAATCATTTGCTTTTACACTGCCATCTTCATT
>NZ_JALEXO010000163.1 GCF_022780145.1 Intestinibacter sp. | reverse complement strand
GAAGTAGACAGAAGATGGGAAGCTCTACTTAAACGTTGTAAATAATATTAGACAGTTTTCATATTAATATAAGGTAAGGATGAGATTTTTATTTGCTCATCCTTATTTTATATTAAAATTAATTTTTTTAATAAATATAAGTAGAAAACGATTGCAGAATGTGTTAAATTTTTAATATAAGATTAAATTACAGTTTAAGCTTTATTAACTGTGTATAAATCTTAAATTTAAAATGGGGGTAAATACATTATGAAAAACACCAAAAAAATTCTCGTATGTTTATTAATATCATGTTTAATATTCAGTTACTCCAATATCTCTGTCTTTGCAGATACATCGACTACGGGTGATTTACTGACTACTAACGAAAACAACATGATAATATCAAATGGTGTGCTTAAGCATTATTCTGGAGAAGATACTGAGGTTGTCGTTCCAGAAGGAGTTGTAACTATCGGCACTATGGCTTTTTATGCAAGCAATGTTACAAAAGTTACTCTTCCAAGTACAGTAAAATACATAGATGGTTCGGCCTTTGGAGAATGCTACAACTTAGAAAGCATAAACCTTCCTGAGGGGTTAATTTCTATAGGAGATCGTGCTTTTAGACGCTCATATAAACTAGATAATATAGTATTTCCTAGCACTTTAACATCAATTGGAAGCGAAGCCTTTAGTGGAAATTCTCATCTTACAAGTTTAGTTATACCAGATAATGTAACTTCTATTGGAGAAGGATGTTTTTCCAATACAAATCTTAAAGAAGTTACTCTACCAAATAATCTAACTACTTTAGATATAGGTACATTTTCATCTTCTAAGCTTACAAAAATAACAATACCTGATAGCGTAACTACTATTAAAAGATCTGCCTTTGCAGGATGTGAATACTTAGAAGAAGTTACTTTACCTAAATCTATTACTGCTATCGATGATTCTACTTTTTCTGGATGTAAAAAACTAAGTTCAATTAACTTAAATAAAAATATAAAAAGTATAGGAAAAAATGCATTTGAATATTGTTCTTCTCTAAAAAGCGTAGACTTATACGAAGGATTAGAAAGTATTGGTGGGTATGCATTTAAAAACTCAGGTATAAAGAAGATTTACATACCTTCTACTATAACAACAATAGAACCATATACTTTTCAAGGATGTTCTTTAGAAGTTGTTGAAAACGGCGAAAATATAGTAGAAATAAAAGATCATGCTTTTGCAAATTCTGCAAAGTTTAGCCAAATAAATATTTCAGACAAAGTTAAATATATAGGTGCATATGCTTTTCACTGCTGTGGTAGCTTAGATAATATAACATTGCCAGAAGGTTTAAAAACTATAGGTTCTAATGCTTTTTCACATTGTGATTCACTTAGCAGTATAAATATACCTTCTACTGTAACAGATATAGGCTCTTATACATTTTCAGATTGTAAAAGCTTAGTCGATGTAAAAATAGAAGAAGGTATCAAGACAATGTCTTATGCTATGTTTAATTGTTGTTCATCTATTCCAAAAATAAAAATACCTGACTCTGTTACGACTATAAGAGAGGATGCTTTTTTATATTGCTCTAGTTTAAAAGACGTCGATTTTTCAAATAATTTAGATACTATAGAAGAATCTGCCTTCTTCTCTACTCCAATATCTAAATTAGAATTACCTGATACATTAAAAGTAATAGGAAAACGTGCATTTTACAGTTGTCGTCATCTAGGCAATGTCATACTTCCTAAAAATATAGTATCTATAGGTACAGATGCTTTTTCAAGTGTAGATGGTATAATTTTAAATACTTACAAAAATACTTCTACAGAAGAAGCTTTAGCTAAAAGTAATTTAAAATACAATATCATAGACGACATAACAGGTATAACATTAAATTACAATTATAAAGAAATATATGGTTTTGAAAAAGTTCAACTAATAGCTACTGTAAATCCAGATATCGCCTACGACAAAACAGTAACATATAAATCTAGCGATGAAAATACTCTAACAGTAGATGAAAACGGACTTGTTACTGCTAAAAAACCTGGAAAAGCTACTGTAACTGCAAAGGCTGCAAACGGACTTGAAGCAACTTGTGAATTTGACGTAATCCCTTATAATATTTCAGATTCATCATTTGGCAAAATAGAAAACCAAACTTATACTGGAAGTGAAATAACTCCAGATGTTTCTGTAAGCGTTGGCTCTAATAGATTAGTAAAAAATGTAGACTACAAAATAACATACTTAAATAATAAATATGTAGGATTAGCTACTGCTCGTATTACAGGTATAGGTAATTACGATGGTTATTACGATATAAACTTTAAAATAGTACCTAAGAAAACTACATTATTTACTGTAAGCAGCACTACTACTTCATCAGTTACCTTAAAATGGGATAAAGTTTCTAGTTCACGCGGATATGCTATTTACAGATATGATAGTTCAAGTAGTTCTTACAAAAGAATAGCTACAATTAATAGTAATTCTACTTTAACTTATACAGATACTAACCTTAAATCTGCATATAGTTACAGCTATAGAATAAAACCTATTAAAACAATAAATGGCACTACTTATTATGGTGATTACTCTTATGTAAAAGGTGTTACAAAACCATTAAAACCTGTAGTAACATTGACATCTACATCTAAAAAGACAGCTAGCATCAGTTGGAATAAAGTAAGCAGAGTTAATGGCTATAAAATATATAGAGCATCATCAAAATCTGGAACTTACTCTTTAGTAAAAACTATTTCAGATGGCAATACAACTAGCTATAAAAACACAAATCTTCAATCATCAAAATATTACTATTATAAAGTAAGAGCTTATAAAGTTGTAGATGGTAAAACTTATTATAGTGATTATAGTACTGTAAAATCTATTAAAGTTAAATAATAAAATATGGAGTATCGCAAGTTAAATTTTATTTGTGGTACTCCATTTTAATGTATAAATATGGTAAAATTTATATATGTACGTTATTTTAGACAAAATTTTAATTTATTGTTTATTATCCTGTCGTACTTTAAATAATTTATCTAGAAAGAAGGTGTAAACAATGGAAAATTTATTAAAAGAGATCAATAGTTTTATTTCCTCTCAAAAAGATGAAATAATTTCATTTTGGGAGTATCTCGTAAATATCGAGAGCTTTACAAAGGATCCTGAAGGAGTTGAAAATGTAGCTAATTTTTTAAAAAAAGTATTTGAAAAAGAAGGTATGAAATGCGAAATCGTACCCACTACTCCAAACGGACCTACTCTAACAGGAATAATCGGTGAAAATAGAAATAAAAAGCCTATCGTATTCAGCGGACATATGGATACAGTTTTCAAAACTGGTACTATAAAAGAAAGACCTTTCAAAATTGTAGACGGCAAAGCTTACGGTCCTGGAGTCCTAGATATGAAGGGTGGTATAGTTATCGCACTATACACTATAAAAGCATTAAACCACATAGGATACGACAATAGACCTATAAAAATCGCCTTCTGCGGAGATGAAGAACAAGGACATTTTATGTCTAATGCTGGCGATGTACTATCTGAATATGTAAAAGATGCACTTTGCTGCTTTAATATGGAAACTGGTCTTATAGACAACAGCATCTGTATAGGTAGAAAAGGTCGCATAGGATGTGATTTAGAAATAAGAGGAGCCTCATCTCATGCCGGTAATGACTTTGCAAGTGGTGTAAACGCAGTTGAGGAAGCAGCCTTTAAAATACTAGAATTTAGAAAGCTTACAGATATCGAAAACGGTACAACATGCGCGACAACAGTTGTAAACGGAGGAAAAATAGTAAATTCAATACCTAATAAATGCAAGCTATCTCTAGACCTTCGCTTCGAAAAGGTCAGCGAGGTCTACAAAATAAAAGAACAAATTAAAAATATCGCATCAAAATCTTATATACAAGGCACAACTACTTCTCTAATATTAAACGGAGAAATGATGCCTTATGAAACAACAGACGATGTTTTAAAACTATATAATTTCGTAAAGGCTATATCTAGCAAATTTGGATTTAAAGATATTGGAAGTAAAGTACTTGGCGGTTCTTCAGATGCAAGCTATATAACTATAGCTGGTGTACCTACCCTATGCTCTTGTGGTGTTTTAGGCGAGTGGAACCATACTGAAAATGAATACGCTATTGTAGATACATTATTTGATAGAATAAACTTGTGGTCTGCAGTGATTTTAAATATAGATGAAGAAGTTTTTAAATAAAAAGAAGTTTATATGAAATCTAAATTTACAATCGGCGAAATATCAAAGTTATTCAACATAAATACTACAACATTAAGACTAAAGGCATCTACGTCTGTATAAGATATAATGGCGTTCATAAGGATGCACCAAAATACTATCATCAGCTATTAGATTATATAGATAAAAAAGGCTATCACATTTTAGAGACTCCGTAGAAATTCAATATATAGATCCTAATTTAACAAATGACGAAAAAGAATATATAAATGAAATACAAATTTTAGTCGATAAAAACTTTTAAAAATAAGGGAGGTTGAAAACCCAATTTTCAATACTCCCTTTTAAATCATTTCATATAATTTACTAAACCTTATATCCTCAATCAAGGTCTTTTTATACTAACTGCACATATAAAGCTAAATGCAATTGCTCCTATCATCAAAAATATTGTACTTAAATAAGATCCACTAGAATCATAAAGAGCTCCTGCAATAGTGCTTCCAAATGAAGCTATGATTAAATTTAAATTTACTATAGGAAAATTAACTGGATAATGAGTAGCCCCATAAAATGAATTTATAAATGCAGAATTGGTAGATGTTATACCTCCATACGAAGCTCCACATAACATAAATCCTACAATTAAAATTCCAAAACTTTTTATTTTAAATGCAACTATAAGTAGTAACGCCGATATTAGAAAAACTACTACAATAGTTATCATTGTCTTAAAACGACCTAATTTATCAAACATACCACCATAAATAACACGTCCTATACCATTACAAATAGATATTAATCCAACAACTGTCGCAATTGTAGAAGCACTTACACCTTTGCCTACTTCACCTGCTATACCACTAGCCTGTGATATAAGCGCCAATCCTGCAGCACCAAGTAATGTTGCCCATACAAAATAAAACCAAAATGAAGGTCTTTTTACCATTTGAACGGAATTTACATCTATAACTAATTCCTTATTGATTTTATTAGAATTTTTCTCTTTGCCTTTTGAAGCACTAACTGGAGGTACAAAATCATCACCTGGTTTTACAAAGAAAAATCCTCCGATACCTAGAACAATTACTAATATAATTCCAAATATCATAAATGAGGTTCTCCATCCTCCAATGTCAGTTGGTGTATAAGCTTGATATATCTTACCTATTATGAAGCTCCCAAGACCAAATCCCATTAAAAGTATTCCAGAAATAAGCCCTTGCTTATCAGGAAACCACTTAGACATTGTACTCATTACTGAATTATAAGCAAGTCCTGATGCAAACCCAGCTAAAACTCCATAACCTACATATAAAGTCGCTATACTTTGTGATTTTGATGAAATAAAAAATCCTATTAAAAATAAAACTGCAGCCAACCAAACATTTATTTTTACATCGATTTTTTTCTGCAAAAGCCCACCTATTAGTCCACCTAAACAAAAAAATATCATACAAATTGTAAACGTCAACGATAGACTCGTATTGCTCCAATTTGTAAACTCCTGACTAATAGGTGTTACAAGTACACTCCATGCATAAATAAGCCCTGCAAATAATAAAACTATTACACCTACTACTGCATATATCCAACGATTTAATGCTTTCATATTTTATTTCCCCCTCGATTAAAAAGTATGATTTCTTATAAGTGTAAAGTTTACAGTAACTATAATGTCAATAATATTTTTATAAATTTACTTATTTATTATCCTTCAACCATTTTACAGCACAATTTACAAATGCAGCTACTCCATAAGGTATACAATCCTCATTAAACAATACATTTGGGCTGTGATTTACATAATCGTTTCCATCGACCTTTGCTCCTAATTCTAAATATACAGATGGCACTAATTGTGTTATAAATCCAAAATCCTCAGATCCTGACATACCTTGAGTTTCAACTAAATTTAAACCTTCTATATCCTCCATATACTTCACTAGCTTACGAGTTTCTGTCGGATCGTTATATGAGCATGGGAAAGGAGTGAAAAATTCACGGTAGCTCACTGTTGCTCCAAACATAGCTTCTGCACCCTTTAATATTTGTTTAATTTTATCAAGTACTGTATCACATACATCTGGATTATACGTTCTAAGAGATCCTGTCATGATAGCTTCTTCTGGTAAAATATTTGGAGCATCTCCTGAAATAAATTGTCCTATAGTTAAAACAGCTCTTTCAGTTGCAGAAATATTTCTTGAAATTAAGCTTTGAAGTGCTTGATATATATACATTCCTGTATTTATAGGGTCTATACCCTTTTCTGGCATAGAACCGTGGCATCCCTGACCTTTGATTTTTATTTCAAATGCGTTTACTGAACTAGTAGCTCCTCCTATAGCATATGCTATTGTCCCAGATTCATGTGTAGTAAAAACATGCATCGCAATAGCTAAATCTACTTTAGGATTTTCTAAAACTCCTTCTTCTATCAACATTCTAGCACCTTCTCCAGCCTCTTCACCTGGTTGGAATACTATCTTAACATTTCCTTCTAAATCATCTATATTTTCAGATAAAATTTGAGCTACTGTAATCATAGTTGCAGTATGTATATCATGACCACAAGTGTGTGCTGCTTTTATTTTACTTTTAAACGGTAATTCGTTTATTTCCTCCATTGGAAGTGCATCCATGTCACAGCGTAGTAAAACTGTCTTTCCTGGTTTCTTTCCTTCGATTAAAACTACTATTCCTGAATCCCCTACGATTTTTGGTTCTAAATTCATTTCTTTTAATCTACCTATAACATATTCTTTTGTGTTCGGCAAATGCATCCCACACTCAGGGTTTTCATGAATATGTCTTCTATCTTTAATAGTATTAGGTTTTAGTTCTATAGCTCTTTCTAAATATTTATTCATTTTATACCTCCATCTTTAATAGCCTTAAAAATATAATTTACACTATTAATTATATTCCTTTTTTTGCCTATTTGCCTTTAAAAAATAAAAAGGGGTATCACAAAATATATTTGCAATTACCCCTCGAAATGAATATTAATATCAAATTTACAAAATTTGCTCAGATTTATCCTCTAATAAAAGTCCTAGCTTTCTAGCAACAAATTTTGTACTGACTCCTTGTAAAATTAAAGTTATAAGTATTGTCATAAATACTACTGATGAAATTATATCGCTACCAGGTATATTCATAGAAGTAACTATACCACAAAGAGCAGCTGGTATTACTCCTGTTTCTCTTACCCACATCATAAATAGTATTTCGTTTTTTCTCCATTTTGCTTGTCTGTCGATTAATGTACACGCCAAAACACATATAGGTCTCACAACAAACATAAAACAAAATACGCAGAATACTGAAGGTATAAAGTATTTTCCTACCATCTGTAAATCGACTTGACTTCCCAAAATTATAAATATACACATTCTACAAATTGTACCCAAAGTTTCTACCACATGGCAATCTGCATCGTATGATTTTTGACTGAGCCATAGCTTGAAATTTTGTTTGTTCCCTGTAACTATACCTACTATGAAGCATGACATATACCCACTTCCTCCAAGCACAGTAGATAATTCATATGCTATTATGACAGAAATTATGGATATTATAGGAGTATAATCTTGAAATATCCCCCTTGGGCTGTCATTTACTAATGCCAATAATATAACACCTGTAAGCAAGCCTACAACTAGGCCTATTATAATCATCAAAGCCAGCTCATATAGATTTTCCTGTAGTGAAAACCTACCTGATAAAATAATAGATAATACTGCCGATGTCAAAATAGCACCTGTAGCATCATTAAAAGCCGATTCACTTATAACTGTCTGAGATACTTTTCTATCTATTTTTATCTGGTTGAATATAGGAACTAATGTAGCAGGGTCTGTAGAAGCTATAATACTACCTGCCAAAAGCGCTACCATCGAACTTACACCAAACGACCATCCTATTATTTGTTGCATAAGAAATGCTGATATTAAAACACCTACACTCGATAGCAATAAAACACTTATCTTTACATTTTTTAATACCTTCAAGCTTATTTCCTTACCACCCATATATAATATAAACGCAGATCCAAATGTCAATATAAGTTGGTTTTCAACCTGATATTGGCTTATATCAACAAATTTTAATACAGAAGGACCTATAAAAATACCTGCTATTAGAAATAAAACGACATCTGGAATTTTTATAATTTCGCTTAATTTGCTACATATTATTCCCGTCATTGTCACTACAGCAAAAAGTATTAACAAGTTATTACATGCAATTGTATGTATAGACGATTCCATAACGCTCATCTCCTTTAAAAGTTTTCTATATATTTATAGTAAGCTTTTGATAAACCAATTGCATTAGCTTTAACAGTCCTTTAACATTTTTAACTGTATTTTAAAATTATATATTAAATTATATTAGATATTTTTTTAACATTTATTTTTACATATAGTATAATTATATCTATTTAGATAAATTTTAAATTATTTTCTACACATTATAAAAGACTATTACAAAAACATATTTAAATAAGTTCCTGCAATAGTCTTTTATGACTTATTCATATTCATTGACAACTATTTCATTACATTCTAAACTCGAATCTTTATCCTTAAACGCTATTTTTAAAAGTATCGGTGAAATCACTGTTGTTATTATAACAACTATCAATATAGGTGCAAATATTACATTTGACACCATGTTTAATTTTATACCTTTATTAGCTACTATAAGTGCAACTTCCCCTCTTGAGACCATACCAGCTCCAACTTGAACAGATTCACTCCTAGAAAACTTAAACAATCTAGCTCCCAGACCACATCCTAATATTTTAGATACAATCGCTACTATAGATAATACAACTGCATATAATACAATTATTGCACTCATTTTTGGTAAAACTAACTTAAGACCTATACTAGCAAAAAATACAGGTGATAAAAATGCATATGATACATCATCTACAGTACCCATGATTCTTTCCTTTTTATATCCTACTGCAGATATAATAAGACCTGTTATAAAAGCTCCTGTTATATTCGCAACACCAAAATAAACTTCAGATATATAAGATAATAACAGACATAAGCCTATTACTGCTATTACGTGTCGTTTTAAATGATCGCTATCCTTAAACCATATTTTTAATATCTTATAGACAACGAACGAAACGATTGCCATAAACACAAAATAAAGTACTATTTTTGTAAGGATTACGCTCATTTTCACAGAAGTATCTGCAAAACTCGTAACTATAGATAACGCTATTATCCCCAAAATATCATCGATTATCGCAGCTCCTAGAAGAACACTTCCTACATCAGAGTTCAGTTTTCCCATTTCTCTAAGTGTCTCAACAGTGATACTTACTGATGTAGCAGTTAAAACTACACCAACAAACACACTTTGTAGCATTATACTTGTGTCTCCCATGATATTTTTCATTCCAAATTTTGCAAATAAATAAGTTACTCCTCCTCCTAAAACAAACGGAATTAATACACCTAATAAAGCTATTGTAAAAGAAGCTTTTCCCTGTCTTTTCAATTCTTCTATATCAGTTTCCATACCGGCAGTAAACATCAATAATATTACACCTATTTCAGATAACTGAGTTATAAATTCACTTTCTGAAACCAAACCTAACATACATGGTCCTATTATAATACCAGCTAATAAAGCGCCTACTACTTGTGGTAATCTTATTCTTCTAAACAGCAATCCCAATAATTTAGTTGAAAAAAGAATTAATGCTATCTCAAATAGATAATAATAAGAATTCATAAAATACAACCTCAACTTTCATAAATATTTAATATTTTTCATATTATCTAAATTAACTATATTTTCATTATACAATACAAAAAAAAATATATTAACAATTTTGTTAAAAATTATTAACATATTTTTTACATAAATTTAATATTTGAAATTGTATTTTAAGTTTTATTTTTTATGAGCTGCAACTATAGCACCATATGCTATAGAATATAATTTTGATTCATGTGTATCAGCTCTTGAAACTAAAACTATAGGCGCCTTTGCTCCCATTATAATACCTGCAGATTTTGCATGTGCAGCATATGTAAATGCCTTTCCTATACCGTTTCCAACTTCTATTGTAGGCATCAACATTATATCGACATCTCCTCCTACCTTTGTCTTAAATCCTTTTACCTTGCAAGCCTCCTTAGATACTGCTAAGTCAAATGCTAGAGGACCTTCGACTATTACATTATCTCCAAACTCACCTTGTTTGCAGGCATCTTCTAAAGCCTTCGCATCTACTGTAGCTTGCATTTTAGGATTTACTTTTTCCTTCGCAGCTAAAACAGCGACCTTTATAGTTTCTAATCCTAGAGGCTCTGTAGCCTTTATAGCATTTTTAAGTATCTTTACTTTTTGTTCGTAGTCAGGAGCTATATTCATTCCTCCATCTGTTGTAACTAATAATTTAGGATAAAAATCTGCTTCATATACCATAACATGGCTAAGTAAGCTATCTGTTCTAAGTCCCCATTCTTTATTTAAAACAGCCTTTAATATTACAGAAGTATCTAAAAGACCCTTCATAACAAAGTCAGCTTCATTAGAAGAAACTAATTTAACAGCAACTTCAGCACATTCTTCTATAGTTTCCTTATCTATTATTTTTATTCCATCTAAATTAAAATCTATTTCTTCTGATATTTTTCTTATTTTGTCTTCTTGACCTACTAATATAGGTGTTATTATATTCATTTCTACAGCGCTTTTTATAGCAAGTAGTACCTCCTCATCGTGAGCTGCTGCAACTGATAAAACTACTTTTTCACTGCCTTTTAAAACATCTAGCATTTGATCTAATTTTTTAATCATTTTGTTTTCTCCTTACTGGTATTTGTATTTCTGTGACCATTTCACTTTCACAGGTTATAAGACTTGGGTCTACTAATTGTATTTCAATTGAGTCATCTATTATTTCATAATTGTTTTCATCTATGTATTTTCTCAGTTTTTTATAATATTTTGGGGCATCCTCGTGATATCCGTTATATCTAATAGATAAATATTTCGCCTTTGGAAATATCTTTATCAATTCTTTTTCATATAGACCTTCTTCAACCATCATAAAAGCACTATCATATTCTTCATAAAATTGATTTTCTAAATTCTTTTTAGAAACTGATATTCCGACATCTCCATAAGTTAAACATACCTTATAAGAGGATACTTGAGCTAGTTTTCTAACTAGTAGCTCGACATCTTTGTAGGATATTTTCTCTCTATATTCGATTACACATCTTTGATCAAAATCTAATTCTCTTATCTGATTTAAAATATCTCTTTGTGTAGCATCTTTTATTTGAGATATTTTTTTATTAATACTGTGTTGCATATTCTTTAATTCATCTATTTTTTCTTCTATAATTTGGTTTTGATATTCTAGGGAATCGATTATACTATTTAAATTTAAAGTATTTAAATGGTATTTTATTTTATTTAAAGTAAGTCCCAATTCCTTCATATATTGTATAGTTTCTAGACATTCAAATTGGTCTATTGAATAATATCTGTATTTATTATTTTTATCGACATAGCTCGGCTTGAATAAGTCGATTTCATCGTAATATCTAAGTGTCTTTTTGTTTATATTAAACAATTTCGATATTTCACCAATAGTAAAAAATTCCTTCATCTGTTACACGCCCCTAAAAATTATAATTAAGTTTGTTAATCTTCTTTATAAATTCTAGCTTCTTCTTCTCCTTTTAAAACTCTAAATCCTCCAAATGCAAGAGCCTCTAATTCATTTTCTCCTGGCAATATTTCGACTGGAGCAATAAATTTAACTCTGTTTTTAATGCTTTCAGTCATATATTTAGAATAAGCAATTCCTCCTGTAATAATTATAGCATCTACTTCACCATTTACAACAGTTGCGAGTTCGCCTATTCCCTTTGCTATTTGAAGCGCCATAGCATCGTATATTAATTTGGCGTATTCATCTCCAGCTTCTATTTTAGATTCTACCTCTCTAGCGTCTACAGTATTTAGATAAGAAAATATTCCTCCTTGACCTCTGACTCTTTTTTTCATTTCCTTATGATTGTATTTTCCGCTGTAGCATAAGTCGATTACTCTAGTTACAGGCAGTTTACCTGCACGTTCTGGAGAAAAAGGACCTTCTTCATCAGATATAAAATCCACCATACGACCTTTTTGATGTACATTTAAGCTGATGCCACCACCTAAATGTGCAACTATCAAATTTAAATCGCTATAATCCTTGCCATTCATCTTTGCGTATTTTATAGCCATAGCCCTCGTATTTAAAGCATGAGTTAAACAATGTCTGTCCATCTCTTTAAGACCTGAAGGTCTAGCTATATCGATTATCTCATCTACACAAACTGGATCGTATATATACGCATCTACTCCTATTTCCTTTGATAGAGAATAAGCTATAACAGCTCCTAAGTTAGACGCATGCTCCAAAGTAGGATTATTTCTAAGTCTGTCTATCATAGCGTCGTTTATTTTATATGCCCCACTTTTTACTGGTGGAAGACCTCCACATCTGCCTACTATAGTGTCTATAGTTTTTAAATCTATGTTGTTTTCATCTAGTATATCATGTATTTGATCTTTTCTCATTTCATATTGATCTAATATATTATTGAATTTTGAAATTTCATCGATACTATGCTCTATCCCCTTCACTAGTATCGGTTTTTCATCTTCATATACAGCGAACTTCGTTGATGTAGATCCTGGATTTATCGCTAAAACTCTATAAGTCATTTTCATTCCCTCCTGATTTTTAATATATAAATGTATAGATAAAAAGCTATTATAAGTTTTTATCTCATAATAGCTCTTTATCAGGCCACATTTTTATTTAATTAAATTTTATATATGATAAATATTGTGTTCAAATTTTACTAGCTTACTAATGCCATACCTTCATGTAAGGCTCTTATATTTATATCTATAAATTTTTCTTTTACGTTATTTTTTATGATGCTTTCCCAATCAATATGCTCTAAGTGCATAGCTTTTATAACAGTTCCCAATAAAATTATATTCATAACCTTTGCATTTCCAAGCTCCATAGCTTTATCAGCTGCATTTATAACCTTTGCATTTAGAGCTTTTAATTTTTCATCTACTTCTTCTACCTTGTATTCTGCTTTACCTGTTATAGTCGCCACAGAATCCATTTTGTAGTTGTTAGCTACTATAGTTCCACCTTCTTTTAGATATTTTAAATATCTAAGTGCTTCTACTTTTTCAAATGAAACTATCATATCAGCTCCACCAATTTCTATAACTGGTGAATAAACTTGATCTTCAGAATATCTAACTTGAGAAGAAACAGATCCTCCTCTTTGACTCATACCATGTATTTCTGACATTTTTACGTCGTATCCTGCTTCCATTAATCCTATTGTTAATAATTTACTAGCTAATATAGTACCTTGACCACCTACACCTACTAACATTATACTTTTAGTCATCTTATTTTTCCTCCTTCACTATAGCGTCCTTTGGACAAACTTGTAAACAAACCTCACAACCTAAACATTGATTCATATCTATTGAAGCTTTCTTAGTTTCTTTATCAACTGATATTGCTGGACATCCAGTCTTTGTACATTTTTTACATCCTACACATTTTTCTTTATCTACAACGCATTTTTCAGTAAATACTCTACCGAATTCTTCTATATCAGCTTGAGAGAATCTCTTAAGAGCACATGGCCATCTAGTTATTATAACTGATGCTTCATCTAGTCCTATAGCCCAATCTAGAGCATCTCTTACTTCATCTAATTTATTAGGATTTATAACTCTTACGTTTTTAGCTCCTAATGCTCTTACTACTGTTTCTATGTCTATCATTGTTGTATCTTCACCTTGTAGAGTAAATCCTGAACCTGGATTTTCTTGGTGTCCTGTCATACCTGTTATTCTGTTATCTAATATTATTGAAATAGAGTTACCTTTGTTGTATATAACATCTATTAAACTGTTGATTCCTGTATGGAAGAATGTTGAATCTCCAAGTATACCAACTACTCTCTTTTCGTTGCCTTCAACCATATTTAAAACTTTTTGACATCCATGTGCTGAACTTAAGCTAGCACCCATACATACTACAAAGTCCATTGCGTTATATGGTTCTGAATATCCTAATGTATAGCATCCTATATCTCCAGCTACTACGATGTCTTTTCTCTTTCCTAATTCATAGAATAATCCTCTATGTGGACATCCTGCACAGAATGTAGGAGGTCTTGGTATAACTAATTCTGGTTCTACATCCTCGTGTTTAAATGTATCTTTAAATATACTCTTTCTGATTACGTCTGAAGTCATTTCTCCGTATGCTGGTAGTACATCTTTTCCTATGCAATCTACTCCCAATGATTTTACGTGATCTTCTATAAATTTATCATTTTCTTCTACTATGTATATCTTTTCTACTTTAGAAGCAAATTCTTTTATTTTTTCATCTGGCATTGGATTTGTAAATCCTAATTTTAAGTAAGATGCGTCTTTTCCAAATACTTCTTTAGCGAAGTTAAAGCACATTCCAGATGATATAATTCCTATTTTTGCTCCTTCATTTATTTCCATATAATTTAATTCTGTTTCATTAGAGAATTTATATAATTTCTTTTCTCTTTCTTCTACATCGATTCTAAGTAATCTAGCATTTGCTGGAACTGTAACTCTCTTTATTTCTTTGACATAAGGTTTTATACCTACTTCATTTCTTTCTTCTAATGATACTAATCCTTTTGAGTGGCAAAGTCTTGTAGTTACTCTGAATAATACTAAAGTATTAAATGTTTCACTTATTTCAAATGCTAATTTCATCATATCCTTTGCTTCTTGACTTGTTGATGGTTCTAATAGTGGAACTTTTGCTGATCTTGCGTAGTTTCTATTGTCTTGTTCATTTTGAGATGAATGCATTCCCGGTTCATCTGCAGTTATTACTACAAATCCTCCGTTTATACCAGTATATGAAACTGTAAATAATGGGTCTGCTGCTACATTAAGTCCAACGTGCTTCATAGATGCTACTGTTCTAGCACCTGCAAATGCTCCACCTGCTGCTGCTTCTAATGCGACTTTTTCATTTGGTGCCCATTCTGCTACTATATCGTTTTTATATAAAGCTATGTTTTCTAATATTTCTGTACTAGGAGTTCCTGGGTATGCAGATGCATACTTGACACCGGCTTCATAAGCCCCACGTGCTATGGCTTCATTCCCTGTCATTAATTGTTTCATAACTAAATCCCCCTTAAATTATAATTTTCGTTTTCCTAATATAAACCTTTTTACTTTATTAAAATATATAATCTTTAAAATTATTTAATTAATATAATTATTATTTTTCTTAATAAAATCATATAACATTCCAGTTATTGGAATGTCAATATTTTTTTCGTTATTTTTCTAAAAATTTATTATATTATCTAATTTATTTATTTTACTATTTATTTTTTATTATTTTTTTATTTTAATATTAATTATTTAACATATCGTTATTATTTTTTTATATATAAAAATTTATATGATGTAAATTCTAATTTAATTCAATTTATCGAATATATTGCATAAAAAAAATAAAGATGTCATTATTCTATAATTTTTTTGAAATTAATCTGAATAACAACATCTTTATTATATATCTCGATTAAATTTTATTTTGTTTTATAATATAAATTACAATATTTTTAAATATTATATTCTATCTAAAACTTCTTTTATTAGCTTAGGTGCTTTTCTACATTTAGATTTTTCAACTGCACAAACTGCAAATCTAAGTCCCATTTTTAAAGGTACTAAGTAAAGATTTTCTTTTGCTAATTCTTCACAAGCCTTCATAGGATCATCACATGGTATACTTATAAAGAAACCATCTCTATATGGTAGTATTTCAAGGCCACATTCCTTTGCACCTTCTACAAATTCATTTGCTCTAACTAAAAGCATATCCTTATATGAATTCTTTTCTGCTTCGTATTCTTCGTATTTTTTGCTATCTGCAACTATTTCAGATAAAACAGCCATCGCCCCTCTATTGCAGTTTGACCAAGTCGCTCTACAAGAGTGCATTAATGAGTAATAGAATTCTTCTGCTGTTTCTTCATCTGAAGATATCCCTATAGCAGCTCCCATTCTCATACCATAAGCTGTAAATCCTTTTGACATACTAAATGCTACTATTGTAAGTATGTTACTTGGTAGATTTCCAAATTTCTTAAAGAATTTTCTACTTGCATCATCATCTCTAACAAAATCTATGTACGCAACATCTACAAGAAATACTATTTTCTTTTCAGGGTCTTTAGCAGCTTCTTTAGCTAAATCTAAAACTTTATCCCATTCATCATCAGTTAAGCTGTATCCTGTTGGGTTGTTTCCTGGTGAATTTATTATAGTAAATATTCTACCTTGTCTATTTAATATTTCTGTAAATTTTTCACTAAATGAAGCCATATTGAAGTTTCCAGCTTCATCAAATAAAGCGTAATTTTCTACTCCTCTGTTAGTTTCTTCTCCTATTATTCCATATGGAGACCAGTACCAGTCTGAAACCAAAACTACATCATTTTCATTAGTGTAATTATACATAGCTAATTTTATTGCGCCACTACCACCTGGAGAAGCGACTACTCTAATATGACCTTCTGGATCATTTCCTTTGAAACAAACTTTTTTTACAGCTTCTTGATAAGCTGGTTGACCACCTATAGATGCGTATGCTGATATTTCTTCATTTGGTAAAGCTTTAAGCTGATTGTATACTGTTTTCATAGCTATTAATTTACCTTCATCATTCATTAATGCTCCAATTGTTGCGTTAATAACGTTGTCTTTTCCTAATTTCTTTTCTGCTGCTTGTGCTCTTTCAGATAAACTAAATATAATATCATTTTCTTTTGGCCATTTAGCATGCTCTGCTACCATACTCATATAAATCACCTCTATTTCAAAAATTTTTAACATAAAATATTTGTTAAAATTAAAATTCTTAACTATATCATAATATGTTCTAGTTAATGGAATGTCAACATATATTTTTAGAAAATTTATTCAATTAAAACTTCCTTTTTTTGGTTTATTTCTTATTTAAAGTTATATATAATTATAATTAGGGTAAATAATTATTAAGAGGTGATAAATATGGCAGCAGGATGTTCAATGGAAAGAGGAATACATGAAGAAGCTCTTTATAAACAAATAAAAGAAGTTAATTATTCTGATCAAGACTTATTAAAATTAATAGCTGATAGAGAAAAAACTGGAAGAGTTAACGACTTTGTTTACAGAGCTTATAAAAGATTAGCTAAAGAAAGAGGTTTACAATAATTAGAAAGGATCTGAAAATAAAACGCATTTATCTTCAGATCCTTCTATCTTTTTTAAGCTTTAGTTTTAAACTCTTAAAAAATCTTATCATAAGATATATTTCGTAAGTCATAGCTGTACAGCAAATCAACCTAGTCACTCTATCAGTTGTATTTAAACCAACCTTAGTAAAGTATAAAAATAAAACTAAGTCAACAATAAATATCAATACATCTAATATCAACTCTTCATCTCCTAAGTAAAAAGCCCTGATATAAAATCAGAGCTTCTTTATATTATGTCTAATAATATCAAATTTCAATTATTAAGTCAATATTATCTCTTTTTACAGCACCATTTCTTGCAGAAACTTTCCTTCTTACCACACATAACTTCTGTCGAAGAACATTTCGGACATATGATTTTATCTTGCTCGTATTTAACTGTGTAAACATATCCACATTTCGCACATTTAAACTTACAAAATTTAGTTGTATAATGTCCACCTGCAATTCTAATTGCCTTTCCCTCTGTTAGTGCTATAGCAATTTTTTTCCTTCCACTCTCTATTATGTTTTGAAAGGTTTGGCGAGAGATTTCCATTTTACTTGCGCATTCTTCTTGTGTAAGTCCTTCAATATCCTTTAGGCGTATTGCTTCGAGTTCTTCTACCTTAATTTCAACCTCTTCAATCTCGCAATCCTTTTTTCCCCAAGGGATAAAATAATTACCTTCTGGAAAAAATTCTACTGTTCTATATTTTGTAGGTCTTGCCATTATAAACCCTCCTAGATTTTCCAGATTAATTATGCTGAAATACTACTTACTATCTATTATATTATGCTTGAGATTTTTTTGCTTCTATTTCTTTTAATGAATTTAACATATTTATTACAATTGGATTGAATAATCCTTCTACTTCTTCATCGTTGTAGATTCCAAGAGATACATTTCCAAATCCACTATTCATAGGTAATGTTCCAAGTAAGTCTAATTGTAAATCATCTAGTAATTTACCAGTTTCACTTCCACTGAATATTTCTATCTTCTTACCGCAATCTGGACATAGTATGTAGCTCATGTTTTCTACTATACCTATGATTTCTATGTCTAATTTTCTAACCATATTTACAGCCTTAGCAACTATCATAGATACCATATCTTGTGGTACTGAAACCATAACTATTCCGTTTATTGGGATTGATTGCATAACTGTTAATGCGACATCTCCTGTTCCTGGAGGCATATCTATTAATAAGTAGTCTAATTCTCCCCAGATTACATCTGTGTAGAATTGCTTAACTACATTAGATATCATTGCACCTCTCCAGATTACTGGTTGGTTTTCATCATCTATCAATAGGTTTAATGACATTACTTTTATTCCTTCTGCATTTTGAACTGGATATATACAGTTGTCAGGAGCACCCATTGCTCTAGAGTCTTTAACTCCTAAAAGTCTTGGTATACTTGGTCCTGTTATATCAGCGTCTAAAACCCCTACTTTATATCCTTGTTTTGCTAAATTTTTAGCTATAAGTGCAGATACAGTAGATTTACCTACTCCACCTTTACCACTCATTACACCTATTATTTTCTTTATATTATTTAAAGGATTGTTTTTTATACCACAGCTTTCTTTATCTTTGCTGCATTCTCCTTTAGATGGACATGATCCACAATCTGACATTTTTGATTCCCCCTTGAGTTATTATTGTTTTTAGCATTTGCCACTAACTATAATAATAATTCTTTTTATTTATATTGTCAATTAGTTATAGATGTGTTCAGAGGAATCTTTTTCGCATTCAGAGCAATTCTCTTCACATTCAGGAATATCCTTTTTATTTTTTCTTCTTATCGAAATTTAAGTCCTTTACCATTTTTTTGATTATTGCAAGCTGTTGGGCATCCTTTTGTCCAAAATAAGCTCTATCTAGTGATACTATATTGAATAATTTTGATACTACTGTACAAACACCTTTAAAATGTATTGGTCTTGATTTACCACATAAATTATCAGACTAGCATGTCCTTCATGTAGAAATCACATTGTAGGAACTAAAGCTACTGTTTAACCTTTTTTTCTACATTGTTTTACTGTGTTTCTTGTTTCTAATACTATTGTTGCAACTTTTATGTTTAACTTCTCCTTTTTCTATTTTAGAAGACTTAGAAAAATAAATCATCTTCTATCATAAATTGATATAAAAGAAGATGACTTTGTATTAATAATTATCAATTGTATATATCAGAAAACTCTAAAATAACTTTATTTATTTTGCGTTCTTTGTCATTTTTAATATTTTCTACATCTTTATTTTCTATAATTTTTCTAGGCAAATTAAATATAATCGAGCTTCCTTTTCCTACCTCGCTTACGGCCTTTATAGTTCCATCTAGCATTTCGACTAAAGATTTTACTATATAAAGACCTATTCCGCTTCCTTCTCGCTCGCTTTTCATCTTTGATCTAACCTGTTCAAATTTGTCAAAAATAGATTCTATTTTATTTTTAGGTATACCAAAACCTTCATCTCTAACCTCCACAGCTACATCATCTTGATTTACCTTTACATTTACAAATATATTTCCCTTCTCTCTATTGAATTTAATTGCATTCGATAGTAAATTCAAGATGATTCTCTCTATGAAATCTGGATCAAAGCTTATGATCTCCTCTTCTTTATTTGTATCAAATATCAAATGCATATCTTTTGATTCTATAAAATGTACTACAGAATAACATATATCTTCTATAAAGCTGATTATATTTGCATTTACTAAATTAATTTGTATACTTCCAGAATCAATCCTTGTTGAATCTATTAAATTATTTATTAACTTTAATAATCTAAACGAATTTTGCTGCATTATATTTATATATTTTGAGAAATAATCTTGATTTTCTTTATCTAAGCTATCTAGTTTTAATTTTAAAACTTGTATTGAACTCAACAATAGATTAATTGGTGTTCTAAGCTCATGTGATACATTTGCAAAAAAGTCCAATCTTATTTTTTCTTTTTCTTCCTCAACATTTACACTCTTTGTTATATCTGTTAAAATACCAATTCTCTTTATAGGGTTACCGCAATCGTCGTATATAGGTAAAAACTTATACCATATCCACTTTTCTTTTCCATTTTTTAATTTAGCCTTTAATTTACCTTCATTTAATTCATCAAATTTATAATCGTCTAATAACCCATTTCTATTTTTTTCATTTTTAAAAAAATCGTTAAATTTATATACATCGTTTGCAAAGGATTCGTATGACTCTTCAAACATAGATTCAAATGCTGGACTCATATAAATTACTTTTTCTTCATCCCTTATAAAAAAGACAGAATCACAATATTTTGTTATTTCTTTAAAATTGCGCTCATTTTCCTTTAAATTGGAATAAAACTTCATTCTATATTTTCCATCAATAGCAATACCTATAGTACCCATCGGTGAGTTATCGCTATCTAGCATAGGCCATATGGTGGTGTCCACGATATTTTCTCCATTTACAGATGAAAATTTCTCTTCAAATGTCTTTATTGTTTTACTTTCCATGACATCTTGTTCATTTTTCGTAAATTCTTCAGCTTCATCCCTCGGCCAAACATCATAGCAATTTGCTCCAATTACATCTATTTTATTAGAAAATCTAGTCGCTTCTAACCATTTTTCATTTACATTGATATAATTTCCATCGACATCTTTCATCCAAAAATAGACGCTATTTGATTTTTCAAGTAAATTAGAAAATTTTAAAATTGCATTTTGCAAGTTAAATTTTAAAATAAATATAAAATAGTCTCCAAAATAATATCCATCTACAGTCAAATTCTTTCCATAGATATTCACAAAAAAATTTACACTTTGAGATTCATTTTCTTCGATATTTTTCATAAAAGTATTTTCATCGATACCTTCTTCATTTTTTTTGAATTTATCGTTAATAAATTGCTTTAAAGCTTTTATATTTATGTTATCTTCTTTTGATACAATTTTTAAAATATCTATCAGCGAATTATTATAATCTAAAATTTCAAAATCAACATATTCACCGATTTTATTTTTGTATCCTTTTAATTTTAAAAACCCATCTTCGCTTTTTTTTAGAATTTGTTCATAAACCCTACTATTCATAGCCCTACCCCTTTTTTTTATGTTTAAAAATCAAAGTATAAATGTGGATATAATCTTCTCTATGATACAAATATATTATATTTCTTATATTAATATATTATATTATATTTTTTTACTTAAAATCCCTCTTTTTTCCTCATTTTATTGTATAAACGAACTAAAATTTGGTAATAATGTTTGGTAAATAATACAAATTTATGAGGTGATTGCATGAATAACGTCAGTTTAATAGGAAGGCTTACTTCTGACCCTGAATTAAAATACGTTGGCAATGATACAGCCCTATGCAGATTTTCTATAGCCGTATCTAGAAATTATAAAAATAAAGACGGCGTTGTACCAACAGATTTTATAAACATAGAAATATGGGGCAGAAGGGCTGAAATCTTCTGTCAATATACTTCTAAAGGTTCTTTAGTCGGTATTGAGGGTTCTCTACGAATTGAAAAATATTTGAACAAAGAAGGAGAAAATAGAACTGAAACTAAAATACACGCAGATAACTTTCATTTTTTAGGAAGCAAAAACAAACCTTCAAAAGACAATAAATTATTTAACGGCGACAACTTATTTGAAAATGTGCTAAATGAAGAAGAAATCTCAGAAGAAGAAATTCCATTTTAAAAATCAAAAAAATCTATGGAATATAAATTTTATACTCCATAGATTTTTATCTATAATATTATTGATTAAAAGTTACTATTTAGATATTTTAAATACTTTATAAGATTTTGAATCTATATCTATATCGAACTTATTGTCTACAGCTTCAATTTTTTCGCCATTATTGACTACTGAATATTTTACAGTAATTTCTTCTATAGAATCTGCTTTTAATGCAAGGCTTACACTTTGATTATTTTCACTTCTATTTAAAACTACTAATATACCTTCATATTCATCGTCGTATCTAGTATATGCAAATACATCGTCATTTCCTGTATATATGAAGTAAGTGTTTCCATAAGTCAATACTTTATTTCTATTTCTGAATTGACTACAATGTCTGTAGAAATCCATTATTTCCATATCTTCGTTTTTCCAAGGATATGTTTTTCTATTTTCTGGATCCTTACCGCCTTCAAGTCCGGCTTCATCTCCGTAGTAGATATATGGAACACCTTCAAAACTCATTTGTGTAAGTATAGCTAATTTTAATAATTCTTTATCAGATTTTAGAGCAGTTTTTACTCTTTCTATATCGTGGCTACTCAATAAATTTAAATTAGATTTAAACGCTTCTTCAGGATAATTTTCCTTTATTGTCATAAAGAAATCGTTTAATTGCCAAGAAGCTATTTCTCCATTTAAGAAAGAAACTAAATTATCTCTAAATGGATATCCTAAAACGCTATCTAGTTGGTCTCCTAATAGATAAGTTCTTCTTTCTGAATAGCTTATTTTATTAGAAGCATCCTCCCAAACTTCGCCTATTAATATAGATTCATCGTCGTTTTTTCTTACTTCCTTCTTTAATTCTTTTACAAATTTAGTAGGAAGCTCGTCTACTACATCTAGTCTCCAGCCTTTAACACCCATCTTCATCCATTTATTTACTACACTATCCTCATCATATATAATGTAGTCCATAAATGAAGGCTCTAATTCATTAGTGTTAGGTAGGGCTTTTATTCCCCACCAAGCTTGGTAGTCATCTTTATCTTCTCCAAAGTTAAACCATGATCTATATGGTGATTCTTCAGATTGATAAGCACCTACGCTATCGTAATTGTTGTATTTATTGAAATAAATACTATCTTCTCCGACATGGCTAAATACTCCATCAAGAACTATAGATATACCTTTTTCTGCTGCCTTATCTATTAATTCTTTAAATGTTTTTTCATCGCCGAACATAGGATCTATTTTTTTGTAATTTCCTGTATCGTATTTGTGGTTACTTGCTGCCTCAAATACTGGACTTAAATATATAATTGTAACACCTAATTTCTTTAGATATCCTAGTTTATTTATTATTCCTTTAAGGTTACCACCGTAGAAATCCCATCTAGCGATGTCTCCATTTTGTTTTTTTATGTACATTGGATCATCATCCCAATTTCCATATAAGAAAGAGTTTTTCTTTATACCATCTACTTTTCCATTTCTGTTTCCATTGTTAAATCTGTCTACAAATACATGATATAAAACACCTTCTTTAAACCAAGATGGGACCTTGTAATCTTCATATACAGTTAATTGGTATTTATTTATATATTTTGAATCATACTCACAGATCATTCCATTATTATGGTCTTTTCCGTAGAATAATGTTTTATCTTCGCCATGTAAATTTAATCTTACTTCAAAGAAGTAATAATAAACTGCAGGCTCTTCTAGAGGAAGAATTTCTGCTGAATATTTTTTTACATTTCCTAAATCCTCACTTAATTGTAATTCTACTTCTCTTACTAATACGGGATTTAGATTTTCATCTTCTTTTTGGATTATTAATTTTATACTGTATATATCAAACTTACTAGCTTCAACATTTATAGTCGCTTTTTCACAAGTCTTTAAAGCCCCAAATGGAGCTTTAAAGTTTGTATCCCATGAATTATATTTTATAACATTCGCCATATTATTTTACACCTTCTTTAAACCAAATATCATTTATATATTCTTCTATAGTTCTGTCACTTGAGAAGAAACCTGAACAGGCTGTATTTTTTAATGACATTTTGTTCCAAAGGTCTCTATTTTTGTAAAGTTCTTGTAGATTATTTTGTGCTTCGACATAATTATCGAAATCTCTAAGTACAAAATATTCATCATTGTGAGTTATTAAAGAGTCGTATATTGCAATTCCTTCTTTACCAAGTCCTGGTATGAAACCATTTACTAAATCATCTACTACTCTCTTGATTTTTCTATTGCTGTGATATATGTCTTTAG
Source organism: Intestinibacter sp. (assembly GCF_022780145.1). Lineage (GTDB taxonomy): Bacteria > Bacillota > Clostridia > Peptostreptococcales > Peptostreptococcaceae > Intestinibacter. The sequence goes on along the minus strand of NZ_JALEXO010000163.1, from coordinate 10,328 downwards.
AAGAATATCCACCGTATTTATTGTAATCTAAAACTTGTTCAGCCTTTAGACCAAATATAAACATATTTTCTTCGCCGACCTGTTCAGAAATTTCTACATTAGCTCCATCCATAGTAGCCATTGTTATAGCACCATTCATCATAAGTTTCATGTTACCAGTTCCTGATGCTTCTTTAGTAGTTGTAGATATTTGTTCACTTACGTCTGCAGCTGGTATGATTTTTTCAGCGATTGATACACCGTAATTTTCTATAAATACTATCTTGATCATACCTTTAACTCTCTCGTCGTTGTTGATTAAGTCTGCAGCGCTGTTTATAAGCTTGATTATACATTTTGCTAAATAATATCCTGGAGCTGCTTTAGCACCGAAGATAAATGTACGTGGCTCCATTTCAAATTCTGGATTATCTAGTATTTCATGATATAAGTAAAGTATATGAAGTATATTTAATAATTGTCTCTTATATGCATGTAATCTCTTTATTTGAACATCGAATATTGAATTTGGATTAAGCTCTATACCTTGTTTTTCATAAACATAATCTGCAAGCTTAACCTTATTATTGTACTTAATTTGACCTACTTTATCTAGAACTTCTTTATCGTCTAGATATTTTTCTAGATCTTTTAATTTTGCTGTATCCTTTTTCCAATCGTCTCCGATTAATGAAGTTATTAAATCAGAAAGCTCTTTGTTACAGCTCATAAGCCATCTTCTATGAGCTATACCATTTGTCTTATTGTTAAACTTATATGGTTCATCTACATAAAAGTCATGTAGCTCTTCATTTTTAAGTATTTCAGTATGGAGCTTAGCAACACCATTTACACTGTGACTACCTCTTATACATAAGTGAGCCATTCTTACTTGACCATTATATATAATTCTCATACTGTTTACTTTATCTTGATTGTGGTATTTATCTTCTAAATACTCAACATATCTTCTGTCTATTTCTTCTATTATCATATAAATTCTTGGTAATAATTGTTTAACCATATCAACTGGCCATTTTTCTAATGCTTCAGCTAATATTGTATGATTTGTGTAAGACATAACTTTAGTAGTTATATCCCATGCTTCATCCCAAGAAAATCCTTCTTCATCTAAAAGTATTCTCATTAATTCTGGAATACATAAAGTTGGATGAGTATCGTTTATATGTATTGCTACTTTTTTAGGTAAGTCTCTCATGCTTACTTTATTTTTCTTGCATTTTCTTATAATATCTTGTAATCCTGCACTTACAAAGAAATACTCTTGTTTTAATCTAAGCAATCTACCTGCGTAGTTTGTATCATTTGGATATAGAACTTGAGATATTTCTTCAGCGTAGTATTTGTATTTTAATGCATCTTCGTAGCTTCCATTTTGATTTCTTGCATTTTTATTAACTTCTGCAAAATCTCTATTTAAAACTTCACTCTTCCATAATCTAAGTGTGTTTATACATTCATTTTCATATCCTATTATAGGTATATCATAAGGCATTGCCATAACAGGTATATAATTTGTATGAACTACTTCTAGGTTACCGTCTTCTTTTTCTCTTAAATAAGCGTCTCCTTCAAATTTAACTACAACTGCTCTATTAGGTCTTACAGTTTCCCAAGGATATTGACCGTTTTTTAGCCAGTTATCAGGTAGTTCGATTTGACTTCCGTTTACAAATTTTTGTTCAAATAGTCCGTATTTATATCTTATTCCATATCCATGACCACTAATTCCAACTGATGCCATTGAATCTAAAAAGCATGCTGCAAGTCTTCCTAGTCCACCATTTCCAAGACCTGGATCTGGCTCTGTTTCTATTATTTCATTTAAATCGATTCCTAATTCCTTTAGCCCCTGTTCAATTTCCTTTTCAACATCTAAGTTTAATAAATTAGATTGTAATTGTCTTCCTATTAAGAATTCCATTGAAAAATAAAACACTGCTTTTTCTTTATCGATTCTAGTTCCAACCCATTCTTTAGCTATAAAGTCTTTTATAACGCAACATAATACTCTAAAAATTTCATCCTTACTTGCTTCTTCAATAGGTTGGGCATATAGACTGTACATTTTGCTTTTAAACGCTTGTTTAAATTTTTTCTTGCTAATTGTGATCATAAGCCATCTCCCTTACTATTTTAAAATATCCCTTTTTATAATATAAACATAGAGGAAATTATATTTATCTAAAAACTATCGACAAACATAATTTCCATAATATGTTTAAAACCTATATTTTAATAATCTTAAATTAAGCTTTTTTTATAGACTTTTATATATTTTTATATATTCTTTAGCTGATTTACTCCAACTGTCATCAGTGTTCATAGCATTTTCAACTAGTGTATTCCAAGTTTCTTTATCTTCTTGGTATAATTTTATAGCTCTTTGTAATGTAAAGAACATTTCATGAGCGTTGTAATTTGCAAAACTAAATCCATTACCTTCTTTAGTGTATTGGTTATAAGGAATTACTGTATCCTTTAATCCTCCAGTTTCCCTTACTATTGGTAATGTACCATATCTCATAGCTATCATTTGGCCTATTCCACAAGGTTCAAATAAAGAAGGCATTAAGAATATATCACTTGCTGCATAAATTTGTTGAGCTAATGCGCTGTCAAAAGTTATGTTAGCTGACACCTTATTAGGATAGTGTGAATCATAATAGTGGAACATAGATTGATATTGGTTATCTCCAGTTCCTAATACTACTAATTGTAGTTTTTCGTTCACTATTTCAGGCATCATAAAGTCAATTAAATCTAAACCTTTTTGTGAAACTAATCTTGATACAATTCCAACCATAGGAATATCTGGGTCTACATCTAATTTTAAAAGTTTTTGTAATTCAACTTTGTTTTTAACTTTTTTATCTATTGAATTTACATCGTAGTTTGCAAATAAATTCTTGTCTGTTTTTGGATTGTTTATATCGTAGTCTAATCCGTTTAGTATACCAACTAATTTATTTGAATTAGCTCTTATTAATCCATCTAGACCATTTCCATAGAATTCTGTTTTTATTTCTTCAGCATATGATGGACTTACTGTAGAAACTTTATCAGCAAAATTTATACCTGCCTTCATGAAGTTTATATCTCCATGGTATTCTATATCTCCATTGTTGAAATATTTGAAGTCTATATCTAATACATCTCCAAGTATTTCTCTTCCAAATATACCTTGATATTGTAAATTATGTATAGTATACATAGTTTTTATATTTTTGTATTTTGGTAAATGAGCATATTTTTCTTTTAAGAATAATGGTAACATTCCTGTATGCCAGTCACTTATATTGATTACATCAGGGTAGAAACCTAACTTATCAATAGATTTTAATACAGCATTTGTGAAGAATATAAATCTTTCTGCATCATCTCCATGACCATATATACTTTCTGCTCCATCTCTTTTAAAGTAGTATTCGTTGTCTATGAAGTAAAATGTTACTCCATCTAATTCCATTTCTTCTACGCCACAGTATTGGCTTCTCCATGATACATCAACGCTGAATTCACCTACTTTTTTTAGTTGATCTTTTAAATATGTAGGTATAGTTGAATATTTAGGCATAATTACCCTAACATCTACACCTTCTTTTTTTAATGCTTTAGGCAATGCATATGCAACATCACCTAATCCCCCTGTCTTCGCAAAAGGCCAGCATTCTGCTGTTACATAAAGGACCTTCATTCTTTCTACCCCCTTATTTTATGTCTAAACTGTTTGATTTTTTTCAATTACCATTGGGTAATCTTTGTCTCCTTTTAATTCCTTACCTGAAGTTATAGTTACATTTTTGTCTAGTATTACATTTTCTAGTACTACATTTTCACCGATTTTACAGCTTTGCATTATTACACAATTTCTAACAACTGCGCCTTTACCTATTTTTACTTTTCTGAATAAAGTAGAATCTTCAACTGTACCGTTTATTTGACAACCAGTTGCTACAAATGAACCTTTAACTTCAGCATCTTCTCCATATATAGTTGGTGCTTGTGATTTATCTTTAGTGAATATTTTTCTATTTGATCTGAAAACTTCTTTAGATACTTCTTCTGTTAAGAATTCTTTACTAGCTTCATAGTAGCTCTTTAATGAAGTTATGCATTTTAAGTATCCTTCGTATTTATATGCACCTACTTGTATATTGTCTAATTGGTTTATTATATAATCTTCAATGTATGAATAAGTTCCCATGCTAGCTATACTGTATATGCATTCTATAAAATCTGTACGTTTCATTATAAAAGTATCCATGCATATATTTGCACTTGGGAAAGTACTTAAGTTATTTCCTACATTTTTCACTCTTCTGTTTTTATCTATATTTAAAGTGTTGCAATTTTTAAAATCTTTGTTTGCATTGTCAACACGTTTATAAACTACTGTTATATCGTTGTTTGACTCTTTATGGTATTTTAGTAAATCACTGTAATCAATTGTACATATCATATATGATGGTGCTATTATAATATATTCTTCAGGACTTTTTTCTATATAGTCTATGTTAGCTAATATAGTATATATGTCACCTTTTCTATATCCGTAGTTATTATTGTTTTTTGTATTTTCTGGACTTAATACGTATAGCCCACCTTTTTTTCTACTTAAATCCCAGTCTTTACCACTTCCTAAATGGTCAGTTAAAGATCTGTAAGCTTCTCTTGCATATATACCTACATTAGTCATTCCTGAGTTAACCATGTTTGATAAAGTAAAGTCTATTAATCTATATCTACCTGCTATTGGTATAGTAGCTACTGGTCTGTGATCTGATAATACATTTACAGATGGATTTTGTATGTTATCTAAGTTTATTAAGCCCATGCATTCATTTTTCATAATTTTTTCCCCCTATTTACCTATGTTAATATTTACTTATGTTCTACTTAATTATGCTTTTACAGTTTCAAATTCTGATACTACACTTATTTCGCCGTTTTCATCTTTTATTACTGCGTTATCTTCTATAACTGCACCTTCTGCTATCATAGCTTTTTCGATAACTACATTTTTACCTATTTTTACGTTAGGCATTATTACAGAATCTTCTACAACTGATCCTTCTCCTATTTGTACTTTATGAGATAATACTGTATTTTTTACAGTTCCGTAAACTCTACAACCATCGGCAATTAGTGATTTTTTAACTGATGCCTTTGGTCCTATGTATTGTGGTGGCATATCCCCTGTATTTGTGTAGATTCTCCATTGTGGATCATTTAAATCTACTGCCTTTGGATCGTTTATTAAATCCATATTTGCTTCCCATAAGCTTTGTATAGTACCAACGTCTCTCCAGTATCCTTTGAATGGATATGCAAACATTGATTGTCCTTCTTCTAACATAGTTGGTATTACATTGTGTCCGAAATCGTCTAAGCATTCTCCAGTTTCATCTGCTCTTTTGAAGTATGCTCTTAAAGTTTTCCAGTCGAATATGTAAATACCCATAGAGGCTAAATTACTTTTTGGTTCTTTTGGTTTTTCTTCAAATTCATAAATGCTTCCATCTTCATTTGCGTTCATTATTCCAAATCTACTTGCTTCGTCCCATGGAACTTCTATTACTGCTATTGTAGCTTTAGCATTTTTTTCCTTATGGAAGTCTAGCATTTTACTGTAGTCCATCTTGTATATGTGGTCACCAGATAATATTAAAACATATTCTGGGTCATAATCATCTATAAAGTCCATATTTTTTTTGATTGCATTGGCTGTACCATTGAACCAATGACCTTCTTTTTCATTCATATATGGTTGAAGTATTGTTACACCACCGTTAACTCTGTCTAGGTCCCAATGGTCTCCCATTCCTATATGTGAATTTAATAATTGTGGTTTGTATTGAGTTAATACACCAACTGTATCTATTCCTGAGTTAGAACAGTTACTTAACACGAAGTCTATTATTCTATATTTTCCTCCAAATGATACTGCTGGTTTTGCAATTCTTTTTGTGAATACTCCTAGTCTTGAGCCTTGTCCCCCTGCTAAAATCATAGCTAGCATTTCTTTTTTCATATTTATCCCCTTTCATATAGTTTACCTATATTTTTATATTTTAAAGTTATTAATAAATTTATTTAAAATAAAATTATTATCATTTATAATTTTTTATTAAAATTTTCTTTTCACCTAGTTACTTTTTTATATAAATTATAATACATTTTTTTAACTTTGACGGTGTTTTTTATTTCTAGTTGATTTTTTACCTCTTTTTGTTGTCTTTTTACTTTTTTTTGATTTACTTTTTATTATATTTTTATCAGCAGCCTTTTTTTCTTCTTTTTCTATTATTTTTTGTTCTTTTACTGCTTCTATTTTTTCATCTTCAACTACTTTGACCTCTTCATATTCTCTTTTTAATTTTATAAAAGTCGCACCTAGTGGTGGCACCTTTATTCTTATATGATATGGCTTGTTGTGCCAATTTTCATCTTGAGAGAATAATTCAGCATTTTCCATAGTTTGATTTGATCCATAGTATTTTGAATCGTCACTGTTTAAAATTTCTTCATAAACTCCTTGATAAGGAACTCCTACCTTGTAATCGTAATAAACATTTGGAGTGAAATTTAAAACAGCTATTATAAAGTCCTTTGGATCCTTACTCAATCTCATTAAAGTAACAATACTTTGATCCTTATTGTTAGGATCTATGAAATCGAACCCCTTATATGTATTATCTAATTCGTATAGTGATTTTTCATTTTTATATAAATAGTTTAAATCTTTTACATAATCCTTCATCTTAGAATGTTGTTCTCTTTCTAGTAATTGCCATTCTAATCCATAGTCATATCTCCATTCTAAGCCTTGTGCAAATTCAGATCCCATAAATAATAGCTTCTTACCTGGGTGTATCATGTAATAAGCGTATAATAATCTTAAACTTGCAAATCTTTGCCATTCATCACCTGACATCTTATCTACTAAAGATTTTTTACCATGTACAACTTCATCATGTGATAGTGGAAGTATGAAGTTTTCTGAGAAAGCGTACATAAATGAGAATGTTATTAAGTCATGGTGATATTTTCTATAAATAGGATCCATTTCCATGTATTTTAATGTATCATTCATCCATCCCATATTCCATTTATATGAAAATCCTAGTCCACCTCCGTATGTTGGTGATGTTACCATAGGCCATGCAGTAGATTCTTCTGCTACTACAATAGGATTTTTAACATTTGCATAAATAACCTCATTTAATCTTCTTAAAAAGTTTATTCCTTCTATATTTTCTCTTCCACCGTATTGGTTTGGTTCCCAATCCCCTATATCATAGTCAAGATAAAGCATACTGCTTACAGCGTCTACTCTAATTCCATCTATATGATATTCCTTAAACCAATATAAAGCATTTGAAAGTAAGAAACTATTTACTTCTGGTTTTCCTAAATCAAAATGAGCTGTTCCCCATCCTAAGTTTTCTGCTTTTAAAGGATTTGCATATTCGTATTGAGGAGAACCATCAAATCTGTAAAGTCCATGTATATCCTTGCAGAAATGACTATATGCAAAGTCTAGGATAATTCCAAGACCTAATTCATGGGCTTTATCTACAAATGCTTTAAATTCAGTTGGTGTTCCATATCTACTAGTTGTAGCATAATATCCTATTGTTTGGTATCCCCAGCTCATATCTAGCGGATATTCTGTAATAGGCATTAACTCGACATGTGTATATCCCATATCCTTACAGTACTCTAGCATTTCATATAGCTCTTCGTAATTAAAGAAGCCTCCATCCCATTTTCTCTTCCAAGAACCTAGATGAGCTTCGTATATATTCATTGGTTCTTCAAATATAACCTTTTTATTCTTTTCTTCTATGTATTTTTCATCGCTCCAATCAAATTCTTCTAATTCAAAAACCTTTGAAGCTGTTTCAGGTCTTAATTCTGCGTAAGTCCCATATGGGTCTGATTTAAGTCTACTAACTCCATCGCAACCTACCACGTTGTATTTGTAAATATCCCCTTGTGATAAATCTGTTGTGAAAATAGACCAAATACCAGAATTGTATAGATTTTCTAATTTATGAGAACTCCCATCCCAATTATTAAAATCTCCAACTAATTCGACCTCTTTTGCATTAGGAGCCCATACCATAAAAGATATTCCTTCTTCTCCTTTATATTCAGCCTTGTGGTTTCCCATATACTTATAACTGTCTAAAGCATTACCACTTTTAAAGCTGTCTAGATTGTCCCTTTTTATTATATCTAAATAATTAATAAGAATCCCCTCCTCTTAAATATTATTCGTACCTCATCATTCTATATTATATTGTAAACTAAAATTAGGAAATTGTATACAATATTATCTTTAATTATGTAAATTTTTTTAATATTTTTCCAGGAAAATCTTTTCTTTTTAAGGAAAACATTTTCACAACTTTTTTTATTAAATATTTTTTATGTAATTTTCTTTTATTTTTTTTGCGACTCACATAGGAAAATATTTGCCTAAAGATAAACCTAAATAAAAAAACTCCCACTAAATCAACACTATTTTTTAATAGCGTAATTATAGGGGAGCTTGTTTTTATTTTTATTCTTCTTTGAAGTCAATTTCTTCTATATCGGTATCTTTTTCACTATTGTCCTTTGCATCACTTAAGACCTCTTTGATACCCTTAAATGTTCCTAAAAAATTAACTGCTTCTGATGGTAATACAAGCTTAGTAGATTTACCTTGTGCAACTTTTTCAAGTGCTTCCATAGATTTAAGTGCTAGCATGTTGTCATCTATATCTGCTTCCTTCATAGCCTTAAATACTTGTGTGATAACTATTGACTCTCCTTCAGCCTTTGCTTTTGCAACTTCTCTGATAGATTCTGCATCACCTTGAGCTTTTAGGATTCTAGATTGTTTGTCACCTTCTGCTTCTCTTATCATAGCTTCCTTCTTAGCTTCTGCCTTAAGTATAGCTGATTGCTTTTCACCCTCTGCTCTAAGTATTGATGATGCTTTTTCACCTTCTGCTTGAAGTATAGATTCCCTTCTCTCACGTTCTGCACGCATTTGTTTTTCCATCGCGACTTGTATATCGTGAGGAGGCATTATGTTTTTAAGCTCAACTCTGTTTACCTTGATACCCCATTTGTCAGTTGCTTCGTCTAATATAGCTCTCATCTTTGTATTTATAACATCTCTAGATGTAAGTGTAGCATCTAAGTCAAGTTCACCTATAATGTTTCTAAGTGTCGTAGCTGTTAAATTTTCTATAGCTGCATTTGGATTTGCTATTTCAAATACAAATCTAATAGGATCTGTCACTTGGTAGTAAACTACTGTGTCTATTTGCATAGTAACATTATCCTTTGTTATAACTGGTTGAGGTGGAAAATCCTCTACCCTTTCCTTTAAATCGATTCTATAAGATAGAGTATCGATAAATGGAACTAGAAAATGTACACCTGTATCGGCTTTTTTGTGGAATTTTCCCAATCTCATTACAATCCCGACTGTTGATTGTTGAATAACCTTAACACACTTAATACTCATTATAACTACTATTATCAGTAATATTATAATAATTGGCATATAAAACCCTCCTTCATTTACTAAATTGTTATTTGTTTAAATTAGGGCTAGTGACCTCTCTAACTATTAGCTTTACACCCTCAATTTCTATAATTTCTACAACCTTACCCTTTTCAATTTTTAATTCATCCTTAGATATAGCTGTCCATTCTTCTCCATTTAGCTTTACAACGCCTGATTCATAAGGTTCAATATCTTCAATTACCATAGCTTTTTGTGAAATTATTCCTTGCAAATTAGTATTGTATTTTACGTTTTTGTCTTTATCTACTAGATATTTAGTAGCTATAACTAGAAGAGTCACAGATATAGCTGCAAATACTATGACCTGCCATAAAATACTCTCTATAAATATACTAATAAGCATCACCACTAAAGCTCCAATACTAAACCAAATTAAAGTAAGACTTGTTGTCATTAATTCTCCAACACCGAATATAATGGCTACTATAAGCCAAAATGTGCTCATACTGATACTCATACGCATCCCTCATCTCTTTTAATCAATTAAAAATATCTTGCTTTAAATTAAGTTATTTTAATTATATTGTAACATCATATTATATAAAATATAGTTACAAAGTAATATCAAATATTGTATTTTTATATCGTATTATTTTGAAAAAATCTTCATAGTCTTTTGAATATCAGAAATAATGTCTGTCGCATTTACTGTATATAGATTTTCAGCTAGCTTATCTCCTATATATCCATGTATATAAGCAGCACAAACAGTTGCCATAAGTTGGTTTATGCCTTG
>NZ_JALEXO010000158.1 GCF_022780145.1 Intestinibacter sp. | reverse complement strand
AAGGATATACTCTTCCAGGCGGTCATATCGAAAGTGGAGAGTCTATTGTCGATGCTGTAATCAGAGAAATGAAAGAGGAGACAGGTCTTACGATAAAAGATCCTAAATTGTGTGGGGTAAAACAGTTTCCTATAGAAGATGGGCGATATATTGTATTTCTTTTTAGAACAGATGAATATACTGGAGATGTTATAAGCTCAAAAGAGGGCGAGATGCATTGGGTTAAAAAGGATGACTTATCTAAATTCGACCTTGTGAATAACTTCGAGGAATTATTACAAGTAATGTTAGATGAGAAATTAACCGAATTTCAATATGTAGTTGAAGAGGATGAATGGAAACTTATTTTGAAATAGAATAACTCGTTGACAGATATATCGTAACATGATATATTATAAATATATCATATAGCGATATATTGAAAGACGATATATATTATTTTGGAAATTTAAACGGGGGAGTAATTATGGATAATAAAACAATAAAAACACTTTTTGTTATAGCAAGTGCGGGATTATTAATTGCAGGAATAATATTTTTGTGTATTAGTATATTTGGGGATAAATCAAACAATAATTCACTTATTGCTGCATTGGGATGCATTGCTCTGAGTAATTTATTCAATGTCGTAAGGGGATTAAATGAAAAAAGTAAGTAATTTTATAAAATTTAAACTATGTAAAATACAATAGCTTTCTATGATTATGTCTTAATTGAGGTTAAAAATTATCATAGAAAGCTATTTTTATACTTATCTCTTAATCGACCAGCTGAAATATCCTTTTTCGTTTTTAGTATATGTCAAAATAGCGTCGAATTTATTGCCGTTTTTATCTGTAAGCGATTTTACCTTTGCCTCGCCCTTTTTGAGGATGGATTTTACCATTGTCTTATTAGGTTTTTTCTTATAAAATGCTAGGTATTTGTCGTTTTTAAATATGCCGAACTTGCAAGTTTTGTAGTTTGTACATAAAAATCCGCTTTCGACCTCGATTACATCGCCGCCGCAGACAGGACATTTACCTAGCGAATTATTTTTAGTGTCGGTTTTACTAGCTGAAGCTTTGGCATCAGTTGATTTAGCTTTTTTAGCAGCTTTATTTAGCTCAGATTGAGATTTACTTTTTCCTGTTTTAGGATCGTATATGTAAGCTTCTGTATTTATTTTTTTAGGTGAATCGTATTTTATTAAATTAACGTTTTTTACTATAAAATTCATTATATTTGTCAAATACTCTTTACGAGAGAATTTTCCCTTTTGAATATCGCTCAGGCTTTTTTCTAGCTTACCTGTGTAGTCCACATCGAAAAGTTCTTTTACAGGGAATATTTCAACTAAGTTAATTCCTAAATCTGTTATGTAATATGATTTACCCTTTTTGGCTACGTATCCAACTTGTGCGATTTTTTTAAGTACGTCACCGCGGGTTGCAGATGTACCTATGGAGTATCCAGCCAAGACTAGATCTTCGTCGTCTACGTTTTTGCCGCAGTTTTTCATCGCTTTAAGTAAAGTGTCTTCTGTATAGGATTTAGGTGGTGTAGTCTGCTTTTTAAGAGGTAAAATTTCTAAAACATCTACAGCTTCACCTTTATCTACGTATGGAAGCAAGTCGTTTTTTTGCTCCTTGTTGTAGACCTCTAAGTATCCAGGTACTTTTAAGACCTTACCTTTAGTTAGAAAAATATTACCATCGACATCCGTTTTAATTTCTGTGTTTTCGTATTCTGCAGGTGGCATGAAGTTTGCGATAAATCTGTCCTTTATAGCTTGGTAGACTATTTTTTCGTCTGGAGTCAATGAATTTGGAACTATGTAAGTAGGTATAATCGCACTGTGGCTGTCTACCTTTGATGAATCGAAAACTCTTTTAGTCTTGGCAAATTTGATTTTATCTTCGTATGGAAGACCTTGTTTTAATCTATTTAAAGTCTGGCTTACTTTGTCAGTTAAGCTCTCCTCTAAGTATACAGAATCTGTTCTAGGATATGTTATATATCCACCCTTTCCTTTACCTTCATATAGAGATTGGCATACATTTAAAACCTTGTCTGATGTAAAATTAGCGTACTTAGAAGTTATGTAACCTTGAAGAGAGGTCAAACTGAATAATTTTGGTGCGTATTCTTTGGAATTAGTTACCTTTTTAGAGGAAACTATTCCCTCTTTGGAAGAAATGCTCTCTATGACAGCCATCGCTTCCTCTTCAGTATCGAATTTGCTTTCTTTTCCTTTCATCAATTTTCCCTTATATGTACCGTTTTTGCATTTAAAATTACCTTCGA
>NZ_JALEXO010000155.1 GCF_022780145.1 Intestinibacter sp. | reverse complement strand
ATACGTTCTTCTACAGGACGTTTGCTCTGATTCTCACGTTCATATTCTATAAAACCAGTTTCTTTTCCCATGTTTGTCCCCCCTTATACTGCTTGATATTCACTTATTAATTTCTTGTACATCTTAGGTATAACTCTTACTATGTTTAATTTTTCATTATCCCAATCGTCTAGTATTTGTTTTGCCTTTTTACTGTCAGTATATTCGTAGTGTTTTTGAATTAAATCTTTTACAACATTTTCATCTTCTGTATCTATTAAAGCTTCTACATCTGCACCTTTAACTGTTCCAGGATTTAATCTTGATTTAAGTTTATTTTTATTATCGTATACATAAACTGTTCCACCGCTCATACCTGCTGCAAAGTTTCTACCTGTTTCTCCTAATATAACTACTGTTCCACCAGTCATATATTCACATCCATGGTCTCCAACACCTTCTACTACAGCTGTTGCACCTGAATTTCTGACTGCAAATCTTTCACCAGCTTTACCATTAGCATAAAGTTCACCGCTAGTTGCTCCATATAAAACTGTATTTCCTATTATTATGTTTTCATCAGCTTTTATAGTACATTCTTCAGGTAGTTTTACTTTTATCTTAGCTCCAGAAAGACCTTTACCTACATAGTCATTACAATCTCCTGTTAGATTTATTGTTATACCCTTCATACCGAATGACATGAAACTTTGTCCTGTACTACCTGTTAAGTTTAAAGTTATAGTATCGTCTGGTAAACCTTCTGCTCCATAACGTTTAGCTACTTCACCACTTAACATAGTTCCTACTGTACGATTTATATTCTTAATCTTGAAGTCACCAGTTACTTTAGTTCCATTTTCTAAAGCATCTTTAGCAAATTCGATTAATTGTAAATCATATGCTTCGTCCATATGATGATCTTGATCCATTATTTTTCTACCAACAATTCTTTGTGGTAGGTTAGGTCTGTAAAGTATAGAAGAAAAATCTAAATCTTTAGTTTTTTCATTCTTTAGAAGTTCATTTATTTCTAATTTATCTACTCTACCTACCATCTCATCTATAGTTCTAAATCCAAGCTGAGCCATTATTTCTCTTACTTCTGTAGCTACAAATGTGAAGTAATTTATAACGTGTTCTACTTTACCTTTGAATTTCTTTCTAAGCTCTGGATTTTGTGTAGCAACACCCATTGGGCAAGTATTAGAGTGACATTTTCTCATCATCATGCATCCCATAACTACAAGTGGAGTAGTTGCAAATCCAAATTCTTCAGCTCCAAGTAAAGCAGCAATTACTACGTCTTTACCTGTTCTCATTTGCCCATCTACTTGTAATGTAACTCTACTTCTCAAGTTATTTAACATAAGAACTTGATGAGCTTCTGAAAGTCCAAGTTCCCATGGTGCTCCTGTGTATCTTATTGAAGTATAAGGAGCTGCACCTGTACCTCCATCATATCCTGATATTAGTATTAAATCAGCTTTTGCTTTTGCAACACCTGCTGCTACTGTACCTACACCAACTTCTGAAACTAATTTTACTGATATATTAGCTTCTGGATTTACACTCTTTAAGTCGTGTATTAATTGTTCTAGGTCTTCTATTGAATATATATCATGGTGTGGTGGTGGTGATATTAAATCTATTCCAGGAATAGCGTGACGAACTTGACCTATTTTTTCATTTACTTTTGGCCCTGGAAGACGTCCACCTTCACCAGGTTTTGCACCTTGAGCCATCTTTATTTGAAGTTCTTTTGCATTTACTAGATATTCAGCAGTTACACCGAATCTACCAGATGCAACTTGTTTTGTAGCACTCATTGTTATAGTCTTAAATCTCTTAGAATCTTCTCCACCTTCACCAGTATTTGAACGACCACCTAAAGTGTTCATAGCTGTTGCTAGTGTTTCATGAGCTTCTTTACTAAGTGAACCGAAACTCATCGCACCACTTACGAATCTTTTTACTATTTCTGAAACTGGTTCTACTTCTTCTATTGGTATACTTTCTGATTCTTTAAATTTAAGAAGACCACGAATAGTACATAATTCTTCTGATTGATCATCTATAGCTTTTGAGAAATCCTTAAATAACTTGTAGTCATTTTCTCTAACACTCTTTTGTAGAGTAGTTATTGTATAAGGATTAAACATGTGCTTTTCTTCATTTCTTCTGTAGTTGTATTTTCCACCAAGTTCCAATGTATCTATTGGATTTCTAAGCTTGTTATAAGCTCTTTCGTGTCTTGTTAAAGTTTCTTTAGCAATTGTATCAAGTCCTATACCTTCTATTCTTGTAGGTGTTCCTGTGAAGTATTTATCTATTACATCACTATTTATACCTATACATTCAAATATTTGCGCACTTCTGTAGCTTTGTATAGTAGATATACCCATCTTAGAAATTATCTTTAATAATCCTTTGCATATTGCTTGTCTATAGTTTTCTTTTAATTCTTCCTTAGATTTATTTCCAACGTATAATTGCTTCTTAGCTAATTGGTCTATAGTTTCATAAGCTAAGTAAGGATTGATTGCAGTTGCACCATATCCTATTAATAAAGCAAAATGCATTACTTCTTTTGCTTCACCTGTTTCTAGAATTATATTTACGTTAGTTCTCAATTTATTTTTTATTAGATAGTGTTGTAGAGCACTAGTAGCTAATAATGCAGGTATTGGAGCTTGTTGTTTATTTATGTTTCTATCAGATAAAATTATTATATTATAGCCTTCTAATATCGCATCTTTTGCTCTTTGACATAGTAAATCAAGCGCTTCAACTAAATCTTTTCCTGTACCTGGTGCCCTAAATAACATAGGTATCTTAACTGCTCTTAAACTTTGATTATTTATCTTACTGATTTTTTCCAAATCAACATCAGATAATATAGGATTATCTAATTGTATAAATGTATAATCTTTTTTATCGTTATCAAGTAAATTAGCCTTTTGTCCAATTATAGTAACTAAACTCATTATAGACTCTTCTCTTATTGGGTCTATAGGCGGATTTGTTACTTGGGCAAACAATTGTTTGAAATAGTTATAAAGCAATTGTGGCTTTTTAGATAAAACTGCAAGTGGAGTATCATCTCCCATAGAGCCTTGAGGCTCTCTTCCATCTCTAGCCATTTGTGCTAAAACTATTTTCATATCTTCATATGTATATCCAAAGGCTTGTTGTCTTTGTAGTAAAGTATCCTCATCACCTTTTGGTATGTATGAAGGTTTTGGAATCATATCCATAGTTAATTTATTTCTTTCAAGCCAAGATTCATAATCATATACTTCAAATAATTCTTTTTTGACTTCTTCATCTGGAATTATTCTTCCTTGTTCCAAATCAAGCATGAATATCTTACCTGGTTCTAGACGTCCACTATATTCTACGTTTGCTGGATCTGTTTCTAATACACCAGTTTCTGATGCTAATACTACAAATCCATCTTTAGTTATTGTATATCTAGATGGTCTAAGACCATTTCTATCTAATAATGCACCAAGTTGAACACCATTTGTAAATGCTATAGCTGCCGGTCCATCCCAAGGTTCCATTATTGTCGCATGGTAATTATAATAAGCTTTTTCTTTTGGATCCATAAGTTCATTTCCATACCAAGCTTGTGGTATAAGCATTGTCATTGCCTCAGTTAGAGATTTTCCTGTAGCTATCAAAAGTTCAAATGCATTATCAAGTGTTGCGGAGTCAGAACAGTTTGGAGTTAATATTGGGAATAATTCTTCCAAACCATCTTTAAATTTATCTGATTCTAAAACACCTTCTCTTGCATGCATCCAGTTTCTATTACCCATTATTGTATTTATTTCTCCATTATGAGCTAAATATCTAAATGGTTGTGCTAAGTCCCAAGTTGGGAATGTATTTGTTGAATAACGTTGATGTATTAACGCTAATGCAGATTTGAAATCTGGGTCTTTCAAATCTTTATAGAAACTTCCTATTTGTCTAGCTAATAATAAACCTTTGTATATTATTGTTCTGCTAGATAAACTTGGTATATAGAAATAACCTTTGTTGTGCATAGTTGAGTTTCTAACTTCTATTTCACATTTCTTTCTTACTATGAATAATTTTCTTTCAAATTCTTCTGTTGTATAATTTCCTCTATCTATAAATACTTGTTTTATTAAAGGTTCACTACCTTTTGCGATTTCACCGATGGCATTACGGTCTACTTCAACATCTCTCCATCCTAGAAGCTTTAATCCTTCTTTTGCTAATATAGTTTCAAAAATACCTTCACACTCTAAATCTTCATCAGATTCACGAGGTAAAAATACCATACCTACTGCATATTTTCCTTCATCTGGTAAATCTATCTTGTTTTCATTGCATTTTTTATTAAAAAACTCATGAGGTATTTGAATCATTATACCTGCACCGTCTCCAGTAGTTTCATCACACCCTGTTGCTCCTCTATGTGATAAATTTTGTAAAATTAATAATCCCTTCTCTACTATCTCGTGTGATTTTTCGCCCTTTATGCTGGCAATAAAACCTATACCACAATTATCTTTTTCAAATCTTGGATCGTACAATCCCTGTTTTTCTGGTAACCCGATATTTGGTACGCTTTGTTTTACTTCCATAATAGCTCCTCCTCTAAGTATATTGCATACATTTATATAAATAAATCTATCTCTCAATTTGATAATGTAGTATATATTATAATGAAGTTTTCAGAAAAATGCAATTTTTTAAAAAAATATTTCATTTTTATTTTTTAATATTTCATCTTTTTGTTTTATGTAAAATCAAATTTAGATGTAATTATTAATTTGGAAATATAGATTGTTTATGATGTATCGTAATATAAATACTTTTTTTATACTGCATTATTTCCTTTTTTTAATATAAATAAAGAAAACGTTATCATAAAAATTCATAATATCGATTTTTTATCAATCGATACAATAAGTTCGATAACTTCATAAAAATGCATAATTAATATTGACTTATTCATAATCTTTAAATAAATATAATTTTCTATGAATTATAAAAACCATAGATTAATAAAAAAATCATATCTATGGTTTTATTTTCAAATAAATTTATACAAAGTATCTATTGTAAATATGCTTTTTATAAGATCTATAAAGTAAAAATAACATCAAAACAATGCTTACAGAATAGCTAGTGTAAATAACCTTCATATCATAAAAATAATTAAGCAATACAGAACACCAAATTATTCTAAAAATACAATGGGCAAATAAAGATATTACCATAGGCTCAAAAGTTTTTTCGACGCCACGTAAGCTTCCTATATAAATTTGATTCATAGCATAAAACACGTATGAAGGAAAAACTATCCTTATACTATCAAGTCCCACCTTTATAACTTCACTGTCTGTAGTGAATAGCTTCAATATATACGGTGCAAATATATTTAAAACTATTATAAAGATAAGTGATATAAAAACGCTCAATTTTAAACTTATACCTATACCATCTTTTACTCTTTCATATTCTTTAGCACCAAAATTCTGTCCTACAAATCCAGTCACTGCCAATCCTAAAGAAAACAATGGGAAATATAAAAATCCTTCAATCTTCGCAAATACAGTCATTCCAGCCATAGCTTCAGCTCCGAAAGAATTTATACTAGATTGTATAATCAAAGATGATATACTCATAAAAATTGCTTGTAATCCGGCTGGTATTCCTACCAAAAATATATCTTTTGTATATCCTTTATAAATTTTAAGCCCTTTTAATTCCATTTTAAATTTTTGATCTAAACAAGTTAATTTCCATAAAACCAAAATAGTGGCTAAAATTTGAGAGAACAAGGTAGCAATAGCTGTACCCTTTACGCCCCATCTAAAGCTTACAACAAATAAAATATCTAATACTAGGTTCAACACACACGAAAACGCTAAAAAGTAAAGTGGATCCTTCGTATTACCAAGTGCCCTCAATATTGCAGTTCCTATATTATACAATAATTGAAATGTTATTCCTAAAAAACATATATTTAAATAATCTACTGCTAGATAATATACATTTTTTGGAGTTTGAAGCCAAATTATCATAGGTTTCATAAATATAAAACCTAAAATAGTAAATACCACTCCTAAAATAGTGCTAACTGCAAGAGATGTGGATATACTTTTTTTGAGCTTATCATATGTATGTGCTCCAAACTGATTTGCTATAACTGAACTTACACCTGTAGATAATCCTATAAAAAAATTCACTATAACAGATATTAAAAGTCCAGTAGAACCAATAGCAGCCAATGCATCTGTTCCAATATAATGTCCTATAATCGATGTATCTGCTATATTATAAAACTGTTGCAGAATCTGAGACAGAAGAATTGGTAAAGTAAATATTAATAATTGCTTTGAAATATTTCCACAAGTCATATCTATTTCGCACTTTGCTTGCATGTATATCACCTCATATTACCTAATAATTTTATTCTAGATAAAGAATATCATTATTATATAATATGAAGTATTGTCAAAAATTCATGTCAAAGGTATAACAAAAAACATATAACCCAATAACAAAATGTTATTAAATTATATGTTATCTTTTACGATATTCATTATGTATGAAACAAATTCTTCTCCCTCTTTATTTAAATATCTATTTTTATGCTTTATGTAACCAAAATTTAAATATTTCTCATACCCTCTAATCGGTATCATTCTTATTTCCTCGTTTTTATATGATCCCTTAAACCAACATCCTCCTATATTGCATAAATCTGAAGAATTTAATAGCTTGATCATAGCATGATCACTATTCGTTATAACTTGATAATCTAAATATGTATTGTTTTTTTCACTAGATATTGAACTGCTTAATATATCGTTTAAGGTAAAATAATCTTCCTCTAATTGAATAAACTTCAGATGTTTTAATTGATCTATTTCTACATATTCTGAATTATATATAGGGCTATTTTTTCCTGCAGATAAAATTATATCTGTTTTAGCTAACAAAACAAACTGTAGATTTTTTCTTTCTAGTAATTGTTTAAATGCTTTTGTCTTGTTCTTAGGAACAAATACAAAGCCAATTTGCACTTCTTCATTATCTACTGCATTTATAATTTTTTCTACTCCCCCTTCTATATATTTAAACTTGATATTTTCAAATTTTTTATCATTATAAAATTTTGAAAATAACTCAGACATCTTGCTGCTAGGATTTGTTGCTATGGAAAACAGCGATTCTCCCTTGTTTTTCTTAGAGTAATTTATTAATTCAACGTTTTTCAATATATTTTTCGCATATGCGTATATTCTTTCACCATCCTTTGAAAGTGCAACTCCCCTCGGAGTCCTTTCAAACAATTCCATACCTAAATATGATTCTAAAGATTTTATCATTTTACTTACATATGGCTGAGAAGTATATAATACCTCTGCTGCCTTACTCAAACTACCTTGCTCTGCACTTACTACAAAATACTGTAATTGATTTACATTTAACATATCTATACCTCTATTCTAAACATGAATTTATAAACTCAACAGATACATCCATTCTAACTGCTGTTTCTTCTATAGAAAGCCCACTTTGAATAAATCTTTTTACGACCATCTTTATATTTTCTCCAACTTCAATTACATGCATATCAGGATCATAAAAACGCACAACTCTCTGTCCCCAGCTATGTTCAATCAACTCATGAACAAATACAATATCTTTAAATTTATTTAGTTTTTCAATAAATTTATCCATATCATCCTCTTCAAAATATAGTTCCATCGAGTTATTTTTAAAAATAATCTGTTCTTCATTCTTATTTATAAACTGTTTCCATGTTTCAAGTGTTTGCAACACAACTCCACCAGTTAAAGTCACATTTGCCCCAAAGTCAGCTATAATATCTAATCCCAACACATCTTGATAAAACCTTTTCGATTTTTCTAAATCCGAAACAGCAATCAAGGTACTTGTAAATTTCAAATTTCATCACTCCTACTCTAATTCATAATTTTATCTTTTGTAATCTAAACGTACTAATTTCTTGCCATTAGGTAATTCACTTTCATTTATGTAAATCATATTATAATTTATACTTTGCATAGATTGTGTAAGTTCTTCTTCGCTCATTTGATGGTGAATTTGATCTAAATCTTTAAATACATCAAGATACGGTGAATCAGATACAAAAGTAGAATCCTGATTTATTTGGATTAAACAAGATACATAAGTTGGATTTACCTTTTTTATAACTCGTTTAAAATTATCATATCCTATATATTCAATCAATAAATTTGCAATTACTATATCTGCATTTGGAAAAACTGCATCTTCATCTTGCAAATCTATCTGAAGTGGACAAAATATATTATCTAAATTCGGATATCTCTTTTTACATTCATCTAAATAGTCCTTATTAATATCAATCCCATATACTTTTTCTATTTTATCAGCATTTATATGATTTAGCCCATTTCCACCAGCAATACCAAGTATCATGATATTAGGAGTATTATAACTATAAAATTGATCATACATTATATTATTCATAACTTGTAACTGTTTTACAGAGTCTAACTTCATATGATTTTCATAATCATCTAAATCTATATTGTTCCATGGATTTTCCTTCATACTGACCTCCTTTATATAACAAACTATTTTATAGGTTCATAATTTATCTTTGATTCTTCATCTGTAGCTTCTAATTTAAAAATAACTGGTCTTAATCCGTCATTACAACTACAAATTGCAACACCTGGCTTTCTTATCCAATCTCCATAATAAAACAATTCATTTCCAGCTCCATGTGATAAAGCAAATACATATTGATAAATAGCCTTCCATGCTTCATCACAAAGACCTTCAGGTTTTGCATAATCAGCATAAAAAACTTGTCCTTCCTTAAGCATAGGACATGCAGTTAATCCTTCAACTCCATATTCTGCAGCTAATTCCTTATCAAAATTTTTCTTTAATACTGTTATCTTTACTTTCTTCATTTTTCTCCCTCCATATAAAACTTATTTTCTTATATTATAACTATATTATGTTTCTAATTATAAAAACCAGCGTATCCTTGTATTATTATCACATATAAACCCTTCCCATTTTTTAATATTTAATACATCAATGATATCGCTTTCTTCTTTTGCAAGAAATAAATTTATAAAAGAGTCATATACACTTAAAAACGCAAAATCCAAGTTATTATCATATATCATTACTTCAGGATACTCTTCACATAATTTACATATTTCTATACAATTCGCTTCATTGACTTCTAGTGTTTTGTTTACATCTAAAATCGTATTTGAAAAACTAATTTTTTTAGCTCCTTTAGAAGTAAGAACATCCACAAAATCTTTAATTAAAAATATAGACAAATTATCTTCTATAGGATAGTATTCATCCTCATTTAAATTAATTTTATCAGCTAAAAACTGATTCCTATATTCTTCTTTTAAAGTAGCTATAGAAGTGACTAATCCCCATGCAAGCTCACTGTAATCCTTAAATTTACTTTTTTTCATAATTTCTTGCCAAGTAACAGGCTTTCCACATTGCTTAATTTGATCTAAAGTTGGAAATATATGCTCATATTCATATTTTCTATTGGACTTTGTCCAATTTAGTGGCATACTTATGAACGAGCTTAAAATTATAGCTACTGCTTTAAAAGGTTCCGGCAGTTGACTTTTAATTGGTTTATCATATTCAAACCATATATATTCCACTATTTCATCAAACCTCCTCAATTATTTAGTTAAAGTATATGTTTTAAATCACCTATAAACAAGTATTAATTTATATAAAAATAGAAACCTCAAGTACAACCTCAAGGTTTCTATAAGCCATAATATTAATTTTATAGGATCTTAATTTCAAAATTAATTAGAATAAAATAAATCTTATAAACAAGCTTTTAATACTTCTAATCCTTTGTTTATTTCGTCCATTGTTATCACAAGTGGAGGTAATAATCTAACTACATGTTCTCCAGCTGTTAAAACTAATAATCCTTTTTCTGCAGCTGCTTTTTCAACATCAGCAGATTTTCCTTTTATTTCAACACCTATCATTAGACCTTTTCCTCTGACTTCAACTATTTCATCTAATTTCCAAGATTTTATAGTATCCATTATATATTGACCTTTTTTAGCTACATCATCTAAAAATTCTGGTTTAGCTAATTCATCTAAAACCACATTTGCAGCTGCCATAGCTAATGCATTTCCACCAAATGTTGTACCATGATCTCCAGGAACTAAAACATTTGATACTTTTTCTCCTGCTAATATTCCACCAACTGGAATACCACCTGCTAATCCTTTAGCCATTGTAACTAGGTCTGGTTTTATATCGAAGTTTTGGAATCCAAATAATTTACCAGTTCTACCCATACCAGCTTGTACTTCATCGCATATTACTACGATGTCTTTTTCTTGGCATAGCTTAACTGCTTCTTCTATGAAATCTTTGTCTACTGGATAAACTCCACCTTCACCTTGAACTGCTTCAAATATAAATGCACATATAGTTTCATCCTTTAATGCTTCTTTAAATGCTTCTATATCGTTTTTATCTACATATTTGTATCCAGTTGGTAGTGGATAGAAATATTTATGGTAAGCTTCTTTACCAGTAGCCATCAATGATGCCATTGTTCTACCGTGGAAAGATTTATTTAAACTTAAAACAGTACCTCTATCTCCACCGTATTTTAAATCGCTGTATTTTCTAGCTATTTTCATAGCACCTTCATTTGCTTCTGTACCTGAATTGCAGAAGAATACTTTATCATATCCACTTAATTTTATTATTTTTTCCCCTGCATTTACTTGTGGTTCATTGAAGAATATATTTGAGCTGTGAAGTAATTTTGCAGCTTGTTCTTGTATAGCTTTAGTTAGCTCTGGATGACCGTATCCTAAAGCAGAAACACCTATACCACTAGAAAAATCTACATATTCTTTTCCATCTATATCTGTTACAGTAGCTCCTTGACCTTTATCTATAACAACAGGTATTTGAGCATAAGTTTTCATAAAATTGGCGTCCCATTTATCTTGTATTTTTTGAGTTTTTGGTGTTAATTCCATTTAAAACATCTCCCTTTTTTCAATATATTAATTATTATCCCTAAATTTTCTAAAATATTTTTTTATTAAACACTGTAAAAATTAATCTATTAAAGTTCCTACCCCTGCATCTGTAAATAATTCAGTTAGAAGTGAATGTCTCACTCTACCATCTAAGATGTGAACTTTTTTTACACCTTGATTTAATGCACTTATACAACTATTTATCTTTGGAATCATTCCACCTGTTATAACTCCATTTTCAAATAATATTGGTAAGTCTTCTTTATATACATGAGATATTAAACTATCATCCATTGAAGGCTCTTCTAATAGACCTGGTACATCTGTTAAAAGGATGTATTTTTCTGCCTTAAGTGCCCCTGCTATTGCAGAACCTGCTATATCCCCGTTTATATTGTAAACTTGACCATCTCTATCAGCTCCTATTGTAGCTATCATAGAAATATATCCAGCATCAAGGTTGTCTCTTATTATTTGTGGATTTACTTCAACTATTTTGCCTACATATCCTAAGTCTTCCTTTGTCGGTTCACAAACTAACATGTTTCCATCTATACCACAAAGACCTACTGCTTTTCCACCTCTTTGGTTTATTTTTGAAACTAATTCTTTGTTAACCTTTCCTGCAAGAACCATTTGTACAACTTCCATTGTATCCTCATCTGTGTATCTTAAACCATTTATAAATTCGCTTTGTATTTTTAATCTGTCTAGCATTTTATTTATTTCTGGTCCTCCACCATGAACCACAACTATGTTTATACCAACATAACTCATAAGAATTATGTCTTCCATAACAGATTCTTTTAATCTTTCGTTTTTCATTGCATTTCCACCATATTTAATTACCATAGTTTTTCCACTATGCTTTTCAATATATGGGAGCATTTCAATTAACATTTTTGCTTTGTCATCATTAAATTTCATAACTATTCATCCCCAATTTCGACTTTATATTTTAGTTATCTAACTTCTATAACTACCATTAATTCTAACATATTCGTACGTTAAATCACATCCCCAAGCGTTGGCTCTTTCGTCCCCCATTTGAAGATCTACTATTATAGTTACTTCATCATCTTCCAGTATACTTCTTGCTTTCTTTTCGTTAAATTGTAATGGTTCCCCATCTTTACAAACTTCTACATAGCCTTTTTTACTTTCAAATATTATGTCTATCTTGTTAGGATCAAACTCAGAGCCTTCACATCCTATAGCACATAATATTCTTCCCCAGTTTGCGTCTGCACCGAATACTGCTGCTTTGACCATAGTAGAAGTTATTACTGCCTTTGATAATCTAGCTGCAGTTTCTTCTGTTTTAGCTCCTTCTACAACACATTCTATAAGCTTTGTAGCTCCTTCTCCATCTCTAGCTACTAATTTAGCAAGCTCTGTACATATATAAACTAAAGCTTGTAAAAATGTATCGTAATTTCTGTCCTTTTCAGTTATTTTAGTATTTCCAGCTTTTCCATTTGCTAGAACTATAGCCATGTCATTTGTACTTGTTTGACCATCGACGCTTATTCTATTGAAGCTTTTGTTTGTAGCATATCTCAATGCTTCTTGTAATAAGCCTTGATCTATATCTATATCTGATGTTATGAAAGCTAACACTGTTCCCATATTCGGATGTATCATTCCTGAACCTTTAGCCATCCCACCTACGACAACTTTTTTGCCATCTATATCAATTGATACTGTTATTTCCTTTTTAATCATATCAGTTGTCATTATGCCTTCTCTAGCAGCCATATGGCCTCTTTTGCTAAGTTGACTAGCTAATTCACCGACATTAGCTTCTATTAAATCTATTTTTAATGGTTCTCCTATAACACCTGTAGATGCTACTAAAACATCTTCTGGCTTTAAATTCAATACTTCAGCTGTTGCATTTGCCATTCTGAAGGCATGATCTAATCCTTCTTTACCATTAAAAGTATTTGCATTTGCACTGTTTATAATTATTGCTTGTGCCTTTCCGTCTTGTATATGTTTACTTGTAACATATATCGGATTTGCTTTTATTTTATTTTGAGTGAAAACTGCAGCTGCATTACACATTGTATCTGAATATACAAGTGCAATATCCTTTTTTTCTACGTTTCTTCTAAGACCTACATGCATTCCAGATGCTGTAAATCCTTTAGCAGCTGTAACTCCACCTTTAATGATTTCCATCAATGTTCTTGTCCTCCTTGTGTTTATTTATTAAAAGGCTGTTGCCATTGTGCTTAGACCTTCACATTCATCAAATCCAAGCATTAAGTTCATATTTTGTATAGCTTGTCCAGCTGAACCCTTAACCATATTATCTATTGTTGAACAAATAATTATTTTTGATTTATTTTCATGTACAGATATAGCACATTTATTTGATAATCTAACATGTTTTACTGTTGCTACTTGTCCTAATGGTAACACATCTACAAATGGTTTATCCTTGTAAAAATCAGCCAATTCATTTTGTATCTTTTCTACTGTAACACCTTCAGCCTTTTCACAGTAAATAGTTGATAATATTCCTCTATTCATTGGTGATAATATTGGAGTAAATACTATTTCTACTGGTTCACCAGCTGCATCAGTTAAATTTTGTTCGATTTCTGGAGTATGTCTGTGGTTTCCTATTTTGTAAGGAGCCATATTTTCGTTTATTTCTGGATAATGGCTAAGTAATGTAAGTCCTCTACCAGCTCCAGTTACTCCTGATTTTGAATCAGCTACTATACCATCTTTTTTTATTAATTTAGATTTTAATAATGGCATAAGAGGTAATGATATACTAGTTACATAACAGCCTGGATTAGCTACAATTCTTGCATTTTTTATTTCGTCTTTATAATGTTCACAAAGACCATAGGCAGCCTCTTCATGTAATTTTTTATCTATGAAAGATACATTATACCATTCTTTATAGATTTCTTCATCCTTTAATCTAAAATCTGCACCTAAATCTACAACTTTTTTTCCTTCTTCAACTGCTTGTTGTACAAATTCTTGGCTAACTCCATGTGGCAAAGCTGTAAATATAAAATCACTGTTTTTTATTACATCCTCATTATTCATACATTTCATATCGTTTCCTATACCTACACTTGGATAAACTTCTGTTATGCTTTTATCTACAAAAGAGTTTGATCCTATAGCTGATACTTCCGCATGTGGGTGAGCATTTAATAATCTTATTAATTCTACTCCTACATATCCTGTTGCTCCTATTATTCCTACTTTTACTTTACTCATTTTATTCAAATCCCCTTTATCGTTTTTTACAAATTATTTTTATCAAAAAAGCCCCTTGAAATTTATTCAAGAGGCGAAATTCCGCGGTACCACTCTCATTGATAAGTTTCCTAAATCAAATTCATGCGTACTAAATTAATATATTAAAAAAGTCCCTTGGTTAAAAAACCAAGAGACGAATATTCCGCGTTACCACTCTTATTGATAAGAAACTTATCCACTCTACTCTTTTAAGGCAAGATTACCTGTCTCCCTACTAAAATTCTGGAGACATTCTCCAAAGCTCTTTTCACTATAAGTATCCTTACTTGGCTTCCACCATCCCAAGCTCTCTATAAATTCAGCTTACGTTACTCTCTTTATCATCGAATCTATATTATTTATATTTTAAATAGTCATATTACTAAGTTATATATATAAAATAATATAGAACTTTTAAAATTATGTCAATAAATTATTTTTATTTTATGAATTAAATTTTTTCTTTAAGTTCATCTATTGATAAATCGATTAATGCTTTAATTTTATTTCTTCTTTCCTTTATATCTTTATTTTCTTCGATTATTTTTTTTCGTGCTAATCCTAAAAGCTCTATGTACTCTTCATATGACTCGTCGTATTTTTCTTCTAATTCTCGTTTTATCTTCGCTGATAGCGAAGGACTGTTGCCACCTGTAGATACACTTAAAAGCAATTCTCCTCGTTTCACATATGATGGAACTGTAAAATTAGAAAGCTCTTTGTCGTCTACTACATTGACTAGCTTTCCGTTTTGATTGCAATAAACTCCGATTTCATGATTTATCTGTTTATTGTTAGTTGCTGCGACTACTACAAAAGAATCCTCTATGTATTTTTCATCGTATTTATCGTAAATCATTTCTATTTTTTCTTTTATTTCTTCAAATTCTTCTATAAATTCATTTGATACTACTGTCACTGTTTTATTAAAGTTTAAGAAATTAGTCGCCTTTCTATACGCGATCTTTCCTCCACCTATTATTGTTATTTTCATTTTATCTATGTTTAAATTTATTGGATAAAGCATTTTTCAATCTCTCTTTTCGTACTTATTACTCATTATTTTTACTATTTGTCTCGTTTATTGTCCCATTTGTCCCGTTTATTGTCTCGTTTATTGTCCCATTTGTCTCGTTTATTATACTATTTACTATTTTTATTGTCTAAATAATAATAAGAACCTCTACCTTTTCCTGTTAATTTAACACCCTCTCTTTCTAATTCCTTCATTAATCTAATAACTTTTTTAGAATTAAAGCTAGTAATTTGCCTTATTTCAGAATTAGTTAGCTTATCTCTGTCTTTTAAAGTTGATAGTATTATAGCTTTAGCACTCATATCATCTAAATCTCTATCTCTATAATATTTTGTACTTTCACCTAATAAATCATACGCTTTATATGACATCATATATTTTTTATTTCTTGTATTACCATTTGATTCAATTACTTCTATTTGATTTTCCATATAACTTAAAACATCCCTCGCTTGCTCAATTCCTCTTTGTGTTATTCTACTAGCTTCAGATAAATTAATTTCCCTATGTTTCATTAAATAATTCAATATAATCAAATGATCTACATCTAGTATATGATTATTTTTTTTTATATTGTTTAAAAGATTTAAAAATTCAACAGAAACATTTGAAGCATTAATTATTAATTCTACAGATTTTCCAATTTCTCTATACTGAGGCGGTTCTTTACCTTCTGATAATAATGATTTATAAATTCTTGGTACTCCTAAATTACTTCTATTTACTAATTTTAATTTATCCATTAAATCAGCTAAATGTGGATTCCTTGTTTTAGATGGATGGTGTAATATATTATTAGGAGTTATTCCTCCTATAAAAGTTCCTGGATTACTGATTTCAATTCTATTAGTATATTGTTTAACTAACGTACTTCCAGAAATTCTAAAATCCCTATGTAAAAATGAATTTAATATTCCTTCCCTAAGTGCAATTTGCGGATATCTATGAATCTCAGGATGAACAAATCCAACTTGAATTGTTGTTATTGGATTATCTGTATTTACATATTTCTCAATATCGCATAAACCAATTGGTATTGCAGTTTTTCCTCCATCTTTTACACTATAATCAGTATCACTTAACATCTTTCTATAATCCCAATTATAATATGGTATATATTTTTGTATATACTGTTCTTTTCCAACTAACAGTAATGCACCTTTCGTAATTTTATTATCTCTTAAAGCTCCTATAGATATTAATAAATCTTCGTCATTCATTTCTTTTAATTCTTCTGCTGCTCTTTCTTTTTCCATTATATCTCTAACTTTTTCCATTGCACTAGGCGATATTAACTTTTTATAATTTTCATCTATTAATTCTGCTGTAAAATCACTTTCTCCTGATTCAGTAATTATTTTTCCTCTTAATGAACCAGTTAATGGAACCGAAGACTTTCCTACTCTTATTTTTGCAGATCCATTTGTTTCTGTATATGGAGGATTACCAGGAAGTATATTTACAACAAGAATTTTCCCTGTTCCATATTTTACATCTACAATTTCTATTTGTGGTGTTATATGAGGATCTGTTCTTTCAAATACTCTTTGCATTATATCAAAATGATTTATATTTTGTGGAACTCCAATTATTACATTATTTTTTCCTAATTTTTTATCTTTTATTCCAACAACAATGCTTCCGCCTCCCCCATTTGCCATAGATACACAGCCTTCAACAATTATATCTATTGGGGCTTTATAATTTTTTTTTCATCTGCATTATTTGATACCCATTCTTTAAAATCTAAATCTTGACCTTCAAATTCATCAGCAATTCTTTCATCTAATTGCTCTAATATATTTAAAATCTCTTTTATTGTTTTCATTACTGTGCCTCCTTTCTAATTGGACTTCTAATAAATTATTTTACCCACAACATCTTAATATCCTTTTTTATAAATAAATTTTTTATATAAATAAAATTAAGTTTCATAATTATAACTTCAATAACTCTATTATTATAACAATAAAAACAATTCTGCGTAAAATAACTTTTTACAAATTATAAAAGGCTATTACAAAATAGTTATCTACTTCGTAATAGCCTTTTTAGTATTCTAATTTAAATAATTTTTTTCAATCTTAATTTGTTACTAGATAGGAAGCTTTCTTCCTTCTTTTTTCCATTGTTTAAACTCAGCTGTTGCTGTTAATAAAGCATCTGTTGAAGAGTTAAGTCCTGTTTCACAAGAGTCTTGGATAACCCCTATTATGAATCCTATACCAACTACTTGCATTGCTATATCACTTGATATACCGAATAAACTACAAGCTAATGGTATAAGTAGTAAAGATCCACCAGCTACCCCAGAAGCACCGCATGCTGAAACTGCTGAAAGTAAACTAAGAATTAAAGCTGTTGGAATATCTACTGGTATTCCTAAAGTATGTACAGTTGCTAAAGATAATACTGATATTGTAACTGCTGCACCACCCATGTTTATAGTAGCACCTAAAGGAATTGATACTGAATAGTTATCTTCATTTAATCCTAAGTTTTTACATAATTCCATGTTAACTGGTATATTTGCTGCTGAACTACGAGTACAAAATGCTGTTATACCACTATCTTTTAAGCATTTAAATACTAATGGATATGGATTTTGTTTTATGTTTAAGAATACTATTAATGGATTTACTACTAATGCAACGAATACCATACATCCTAATAATAAAGCAAGTAGTTTACCATAGTCTACGAATATTGACATACCACTTGTTGATATAGAAGTATACATTAATCCCATTATACCAAATGGAGCAAAGCTTATAACCCATCTTACTGCTTGTGTTACTGCTTCTGAAACATCTGCTAATAATGCTTTAGTTTTGTCTGAAGCTTTTCTTAAAGCTAAACCAAATATGCAAGCCCAAGCTAATATACCTATATAGTTAGCTTCTACTATTGATTTAACTGGGTTACTAACTACATTTAATAATAAAGTTTTTAATACTTCACCTATTCCACCAGGTGCTGTTGCTCCTTCTGCTGCTGCTGCTGCTCCTAAATTAACTGTAACTGGGAATATGAAGCTTCCTACAACTGCTACTAAAGCAGCTGCAAAAGTAGCTATTAAATATAAACCTATAACTGTACCCATATTACTTTTTTGACCATCTTTATGTTGTGCTAATGATCCCATAACTAAGAAAAATACCAATACTGGAGCTACAGCCTTTAATGCTCCAACAAATAATTCCCCTAAAAGTCCTATAACTGTAGCTTGCTTAGCAACTACACCTAATATAGCACCAATTACTAAACCGCAAAGAATACGTTTTACTAAACTAATGCTATTCCATTTTTCTATAATGCCTTTCATGTACCTTTAATCCCCCTTGCATATTTTATACACATTTAGTATGAAGAAATCCTTTTCACGTTCCTTATTTTATCGTACTATTCCTTCATATCTATCAAATACTATACAATATTTCCCTTTTATTTACCATAACAAAATAAAAAGTTCTAATTTTCCAATATATATGTATTTTTAATTTATTTTAAATTTTTAGTAAATTAATTTTTTTATATTTCTTATTATCAATTTTTATCTAATTTATCGTTACAATCTTAGCAATTCCAATCAATTACATAAAAAAACTCTTCCTTTTCGAAATTTTTTATAGGAAGAGTTTCACCAACTTTTTTATATTTTTTATTATAAAAAATTTATAAGTAAAATTTTATTTTTTAGTCAATTATCTTAGCTAAGTCCTTTGCAAAGTAAGTAATTATTATTGTAGCCCCAGCTCTCTTTATAGACATTACAGCCTCATAAATAGCAGATTCATTTAATAGACCTTTTTTAACTGCTTCTTTTAGCATAGAATATTCTCCACTTACATTATAAGCAGCTATTGGTAAATCATAATTATCCTTAAATCTTCTTATTATATCTAAATAAGAAAGCGCTGGTTTTACCATTATTATATCTGCACCTTCTTCTATATCTAAGTCTGCTTCTATCATAGCTTCATTAGAGTTCGCTGGATCCATTTGATATGTTTTTCTGTCACCGAATGCTGGTGCTGAATTTGCAGCATCTCTGAATGGTCCATAGAATGCTGATGCGTATTTTGCACTATATGCCATTATAGCTACAGTTTCAAATCCATTTTCATCTAATGCATTTCTAAGTGCACCTATTCTTCCATCCATCATATCAGAAGGCGCCACCATATCTGCACCTGCTTTAGCATAGCTTACTGCTATTTTTGATAAATATTCTAATGTCTTGTCATTATCTACATATCCGTCTTCT
>NZ_JALEXO010000150.1 GCF_022780145.1 Intestinibacter sp. | reverse complement strand
GACGTTATGACTATGATGGAAAACATGATAGGAAGAATATTCAAAGAAGTTCACAATATAGATATAGAATTACCACTTAAGAGAATGACTTACAAAGAAGCTATGGACAGATTTGGTTCTGACAAACCAGATACTAGATTTGCTATGGAGCTTACAGATGTATCTGACTTAGTTAAGGACTGCGAATTCGGTGTATTCTCATCAGCTGCTAACGGTCAAAACTCTAGCGTAAGAGGTATAAATGCAAAAGGTGGAGCAGATGCATTCTCTAAAAAAGGAATGAAAAAATTAGAAGAACACGCTAAAACTTACAGGGCTAAAGGATTAGCTTGGATCAAAGTTAAAGAAGATGGAATAGATTCACCAATAGCTAAATTCTTCAAGGAAGACGAAATAAAAGCAATTTTAGATAGATTAGATGCAAAAGCAGGAGACTTATTATTATTCGTAGCTGATAAAAATAAAGTCGTATATGATGCACTAGGTCAATTAAGACTTGAAGTAGCTAGAAAGATGGATTTAATAGACAAGAGCAAATACAATCTACTATGGGTAACTGAATTCCCACTATTTGAAGAAGATGAAGAAACAGGTAGAATGGTAGCAATGCACCATCCATTCACTTGCCCATTAGATGAAGATATAGATAAATTAGAACAAGAAGACAAGACTCAATTAAGAGCTAAAGCTTATGATATGGTATTAAATGGATATGAACTTGGTGGAGGTAGTGTCAGAATATCTGATGAAGAAGTTCAAGAAAAAATGTTCAGAGCATTAGGTATGAGCGAAGAAACTGCAAATGAAAAATTTGGATACCTATTAGAAGCCTTCAAATACGGTGTACCACCTCACGCAGGTCTTGCATTTGGATTTGATAGACTTATGATGCTACTTGCTGGAGCTGATAACATAAGAGAAGTCATAGCATTCCCTAAAAACCAAAATGCTATATGTCCAATGACTAATGCACCAGGATTACCTGAAGATGGTCAATTAGAAGAATTAAGCATAAAGGTTGATTTAGAAGAAAAATAATATAAACGCTGTTTATTAATTATAAAAGCTGTCTACTATAGAATAAATCGTAGTAGGCAGTTTTTTGTTTATAGATAATAAAAAGTAATTGATAAAAATTATCAATTATGATTGACATTTTTTATAGTAGAGAGTAATATTATATTAAATGATAATCACTATCAATATATTGACAAACAAAAATAAATGGATTATAATTATCAAAATGATAATAAATAACAAGGAGTCTAAAAAGGGGTGAAAATATATGAGTTTAGTAATAGTCGGTGGAAATGAAAGAATGAAGAAAGATTACATACAATTAGCAAAAAATAGGGGATATAAAGCAAAAGTAGTTTTAAATATGTCGTCAAGAGTAAAAAGATCAATCGGGAGCCCTGATGCGGTAGTTATATTTACATCGACTGTATCACATAAATTAATGGCATCAGTTGAAACTCAAGCGAAAAAACAAGATATACCTATAATAAGAAATAAAAACAACAGCAAATTTGCGTTTGAACAATCTTTAGATTTAGTTGATCAATGTACAGGTGCTTGTAAGTCATGTAAAAATAAAAATTGTATCATGAAAAATAACTAGAAATATCGTTAGCTTATTAAAATTTAATTGAATTTTAATATAAAGTTATTATCTTTATAACATAAGTAATTTAATATATGTAATGTAAACAGATAAATAAAAAATACTAAACAAAATTAAAAGATACGATTCGAAGTTAAAAAGCATAAATTTTATCGATATAAAAAGTAATACTACTTAAATAATCCTTTAAAAAATTACAAAATAAGGTATAATATTATTTATAAGGTTGGTTATAAAATTAATCATTAGGGTATAACCAATAAATAAAGATCTCAGGATTCCTAGTCCCCTGAGATTTTTTTTATTTATTATGCATAAAAATAAAAACATTAAAATAAACAATCATTATTATAATTATATAAAAAAATAAAAAATTAAAGGAAATAAATATTTTACAGGTTGAAAATAATTATTAGATATGTTTCAATTATATAGGTAGAGGATAGTTTGCATGTTAGGGGGAGTAGGAATATGATATTTTATTACTCAGGTACTGGTAATTCTTTATGGGTAGCTCAAGTAATAGGTAAATACCAAAATGAGAGATTAATAGATATATCGTTAGAATTGAAAAAAAATAAACAAGAATATGTTTATGAGTTAGAAAAAAAAGAAAAAATAGGATTTGTATTTCCTACATATTCATGGGCGCCGCCTAAAATAGTTGAGGATTTTATAAAAAAAATAAAATTTAATGGATATAAGCAAAATTATTTATTTTCAGTTTACACTTGTGGGACAGATTCAGGATGTATGTCAAAATACCTTGATAATATGTTTAAAGATAAAAAGATGGAAATATATTATACGGAGTTTATACAAATGCCTGAAAATTTTATAACAATGTTTGATTTAGACTCTACTCTCTTGAGAAATAAAAAATTAGAACAAGCACAGAAAAAAATAGTTAAGATAAATGAACAAATTGCAGATGGACATTTGCATGTATTTGATAAGGAAAAATATTCGATAAAGGATTATTTTAAAACTTATATAATAAAGCATTTATTTTACTTTTTCTTCATGGGAACTACTAAATTTAAGGCTGATGATAAATGCAATTCATGTGGACTTTGTGAAAAAGTGTGTCCTTATAATAATATAAAAATGTATGAAGGAAAGCCTATGTGGTCACAGCATTGTACAAAATGTATGGCTTGTATTTGTAGATGTCCTCAAGAAGCTATTCAATATGGGAAAAGAACAAAAAATAAAGGACGATATTATAATCCATTATTAAAAGATGATAAATAAAAAAAGCAACTGATTGTGGTTGCTTTTTTGTATACATGCAGCGACGATGGTAATTATCTATTTAACCACCATCGTCGTCGGCTTTAATTGACTAAAGTTTATTTAGGAAAACGATTTTAAACTTCATAAAAACTTAAATATAGAATTTATGACGATTCTACAATTTTTATAGAAGAATAAAGTATTTGTATAGTTATTATTATATATAATTTTAAAATTAAGTTCTATAAAATTGTAAAAATATTATGAATTAATAAAATTTTATGACATAAATTATTTTTTATGTGTTGATTTGTCGATAACTTAGATAAAAATAATTATTTTGTTACAATTTAATTATAAATGGGTAGAATAAATTGGAGAGATGAAGATGGATAGATTGTTTTATTACGATACTAAAATAGGAAGACTAGGCATTAGGGAAGATGGAGAAAGTATAACACATATATATTTTAGAGAACCTAATGTAGAGGTAGAAATCGAGCAAAATAGGTTATTATTAGAAGAAAGTGATTTGATAAAAATGGCGTATATTCAATTAAGTGAATATATAGAAGGACAGAGAAAACAATTTGACCTGCCTTTGGATCCAAAGGGAACAGAGTTTCAAAGGAAAGTGTGGAAGGAATTGACAAAAATACCTTATGGAGAGACTAGATCATATAAGGAAGTAGCCATTGCAATTGGAAATGAAAAGGCATCGAGAGCAATTGGAATGGCAAATAATAAAAATCCAATACCTATAGTAATTCCTTGTCATAGAGTTGTAGGTTCAAATAAAAAATTAGTTGGATATGCAGGAGGACTTGATTTAAAAGAAAAGCTCTTAAATTTAGAAGGTATATTAGTAGATAAAAATAAAGTGAACAAATAATTGTAGTTAAGGAGGAAATCGAAGAATTTATGTTGAATATAGGATGTCATTTATCAGTATCAAAGGGATTTGAAAATATGGGAAAACAAGCATTGGAAATAGATGCCAATACATTTCAATTTTTTACTAGAAATCCAAGAGGAGGAAAGGCTAAAAAATTAAATCAAAAGGATATTGATAAGTTTTTAGAATTAGCTAGAGAAAATAACTTTGCGATATTATTAGCTCATGCACCATATACTTTAAATGCGTGTGCAAAAGATGAGGATAAAAGAGAATTTGCATTAAATACTTTTATCGATGATTTAAAAAGATTGGAATCGACACCAAATAATTTATATAATTTCCATCCAGGAACTCATGTTCAACAAGGTGTAGATGTCGGTATTAAATATATTACAGATATGCTAAATCAAGCTATTACAAAGGAACAAACTACAACTGTTTTGCTTGAGACAATGGCAGGTAAGGGTACTGAGATAGGGAGAAGCTTCGAGGAGCTAAGACAGATAATAGACGGTGTAGAGTTGGATGAAAAATTAGGTGTATGCTTGGATACATGTCATGTATTTGATGCTGGATACGATATAGTAAATGATCTAGATGGAGTTTTAGAGGAATTCGATAAAGTTATAGGATTAGATAGATTAAAGGCTATACATCTAAATGACAGTTTAAACTCATGTGGAAGTCACAAGGATAGACACGCCAAAATTGGAGAAGGTCAAATAGGACTTGATGCTATTACTAGAATTATAAACCATGAAAAACTTAAAAATTTACCGTTTTTATTGGAAACACCAAACGAACTAGATGGATATGCTAGAGAGATAAAATTGCTTAGAAGCTTATATAATGGATAAAATATTTAAAACGAAGGTATTTATAATGGTACTTTCGTTTTTTATTTTAAGAGAATAAATTTGTTTATTTGGTAAATAATAAAAAATAAAACTGGTTGTTTGAAGCGTTAATAATTTGTTAACTAGATTAAGTCTAATTTAAGAATCGGTTAATGCTATTGAAGGATAAAATTTTTAATCATATACTTAAATTGTCATGACAGATAATTGAAAATAAAACGTTGCAACGACATACGGGGAGATGAATAACAAATGAAAAAAGGAAGAAAATATTTTGCATCATTGATGCTTGCAGCTATGATATCTAGTTCAGCTATAAATGTATTTGCAGCAGATAACGATGGTTGGACAGAAGCTACTCAAACAAGACCAGGACAAACTAGAGCATGGTCAGCTTGGTGTAAACAATGGGAAGCTATAAAAAATTCACCAACTCAAATGTCATTATCACCTGGTCAGGATGAAACTGAATTAAACTTTGCTTGGTATTCAAAGGATACAGATTCACAAGCAAAATTAAAAATAAGTACTAACAAGAAGATGAAAAACGCTAAAGTATTAAAAGTTACAACAACTGATGCTACTGAAGGATTTAAATCTAACAAGGCAACAGCTAAAAACTTAAAATCAAATACTAAATACTACTATAGCTATACTATAGATGGAGAATGGACTGAACCAACATTATACGAAACTCAAAAGACAAAATCTTATAGCTTTGGATTTGTAGGTGACCCTCAAATAGGTTCTTCTGAATCAAATACAGCAACTGGATCAACAGAAAAACAAGGTCAAGATAATGCTGTTAGAAATGATAGCTTCAACTGGAACAATACAATCAATACTATGCTAAAAAAAGACTCTGACATAAGCTTTATAGTTTCTGCAGGTGACCAAATACAAACTAGAGACAAGAAAAATCCAAGTATGTCTTACAACAAAAATGAAATCGAATACGCTGGATATCTAAGCCCAACTGCATTAAAATCAGTTCCTATAGCTACATCAATAGGAAACCATGATGCAGTAAGCGGAAATTATTCATATCACTTCAACACAGCTAATGCAAGTGACTTAGGTTCAACTATGGCAGGTGGAGATTACTATTATACATATGGAAATACTCTATTTATCATGTTGAATACTAATAATACAAATATCGCTGAACATCAAAAATTTGTAGAAAATACAGTTAAACAAAATAAAGATGCTAAATGGAAGATAGTTACACTACATCAAGATATATATGGTTCTGGCGAACACTCTAATGAACCTGAAATAGCAAACTTAAGATACAATTTAATACCAATATTTGAAGAAAATGATATAGATGTTGTACTAACAGGACATGATCATACTTATTCAAGATCTTATATGTTAAAAGGTGGATCATTAGATGAATCATCAATGATAACAGATGATGAATTTGGAGATTATTTTGAAGGC
>NZ_JALEXO010000130.1 GCF_022780145.1 Intestinibacter sp. | reverse complement strand
CTAAGAATAATACATATTTCATTGAATCTGTTCCACATGCTTTGGTTATATTTGGATTATTGCCTAGAGAGCATATGATGTAGAACATAGATATTGTAAGTATTGATGTAATCATATATGGTACATATGTCTTAGCATTTTTCTTGATATTTGTGATTGCTAATTTAAAATAAAAGAATCTACTCATTTCTAACACCACCTGTAGCGATCATAGTCAAAGTATCAGAAATTTTTTGATACATTTCTTGTTGAGAAGAATCTCCTCTATAAAGCTGATGGAATACTCTACCGTCTTTTATGAATAAAACTCTTTTGGCACTGCTTGCAGCCTTTGTACTATGAGTTACCATTAATATTGTTTGACCTTCATTGTTTATATCCTCAAATAATTGTAGTAATTCATCAGAAGAGTGAGAGTCTAGAGCTCCAGTGGGTTCATCAGCTAATATAAGCTGAGGATTAGTTATAAGTGCTCTTGCAATTGCAGCTCTTTGCTTTTGTCCACCTGATACTTCGTATGGATATTTTTCTAGTAAATCAGCTATACCTAATTTTTTTGCTAGAGGTTGTAATCGTTCATTCATTTCATTGAATTTCTTACCGGATAAAACTAATGGTAAGAATATATTATCTTTTAATGAGAATGTATCTAGTAGGTTGAAATCCTGGAACACGAATCCTAAATTATTGCGTCGGAAGTTTGAGATTTCTTTTTCCTTTATAGATACTATATTTTTACCGTTTAATAGGACTTCACCGCTAGTTGGTTTGTCTAGTGAAGCCAATATATTAAGTAGGGTAGTTTTTCCTGAACCAGATTCACCCATTATAGCGACGTATTCTCCTTGTTCTACTGAAAATGATACATCTGATAGAGCTTTAACTTGGTTAGAGCCAAAGCGAGTTGTATATACTTTTTTTAAATTATTAACTTGCAAAATTGCCATTTAAAATACCTCCATTTATATTTTAATTTGTTGATTTCTTATTTATGAGTTAATTATAGCAAAAGGGGGAAATGCTTAACCATTTCTTTGGCTTACATTTCCCCCTTTAAACTTACATTGATGTAATTTTGAGCTGTAATGTTTATTTTATTCTACATTTAGGTTTATCGTTGATAAATCTAGAATTACCTTGGTTCCTATGCCTACTTCAGATTCTATAGAAATTCTGTGAGATAATTTAGTCATTATTTTCTTGCATAGGTAAAGTCCTAGACCTGTTGCCTTTTTATCTGTTCTGCCATTGTATCCTGTGAAGCCCTTTTCAAAAATTCTAGGAATGTCTTCTTTATCAATACCAATACCTGTATCTTCTATAACAAGTTTTTTATCTTCTAATGAATAAATTGAAATTTTGCCTTTGCTAGTGTATTTGATAGCATTAGAAAGTAGCTGTTCTATTACAAATACCAGCCATTTTTCATCAGTTAAAACCTTGTAGCTTGTATTTTGAAAATCCAACGATATTTTCTTTCTTATAAAAAGTGGAGCGTATTTTCTAATAGCTTGTCTTACTATATCGTCTAAATCGTATTCTTTTATTACAAAGTCGTTTCCGCTGTTATCTAGTCTTATATAAGATAGTACCATCTCTACGTATTGCTCGATTTTGAATAGCTCTGATGAAAGATCACCCGATATTTCACTTTCGGATGTCTGTATTAGGAGCTTCATAGCTGATATAGGTGTTTTGATTTGGTGAACCCACATCGTATAGTAGTCGAGCATATCTGTTTTTGCCATATCTGATTTAGATATGTAATTTTTATAGTCTTTATCTATATTTAAAATTAAATTAGTGTAATCGTTTTCTATTAAATTTTTAGGTGTTGGCAAATTTTCTAGTGATAAAGAAATTTCCTTTTGTAGATTATAAAGCTTGAGATGCTTTTTATAGTAGTTTATAAAATTTAAGCATATAGAAATTACACCTATAAAAATACATAAAATAGCTGAATAAAAAATTGCCTCAAGTTCTAAATCGTATAGAGAAAATACTACACAAAATACAAGTACAAATATTATAAATAGGATAATTGACTTTATATATTGTTTTATATAGCTGGCTATTATATTTATAAGCTTAAATTCGCAATCGTTCATATTATTAATCTCCTTAATTTATAATATATCCTAAACCTTTTTTAGTCGTGATGAAATTTTTAAGGCCGATAGCCTCTAATTTTCTACGAAGTCTAGTGATGTTTACATTTAATGTGTTTTCTTCAACGTAATTATCAGTTTCCCATAGCTTTATCATTAGATTATCTCTGCTCACGGTTTTTCCTTTGTTTTCTAAAAGAGTTTGAAGTATTTTATATTCGTTTTTAGTTAACTCAGCCTTTTCACCTTTATACGAGATAGAATTGTCGTTTATATTTAAAATAGCTCCATTATGCTCTAATAAATTAGATTGAGTCGAAAAATCGTAAGTACGTCTTAGTATAGCCTGAATTTTAGCGATTAAAACATGTAAATCGAATGGCTTAGCTATAAAATCATCTCCACCCATATTCATCGCCATAACGATATTCATATTG
This sequence comes from Intestinibacter sp., assembly GCF_022780145.1. Classification (GTDB taxonomy): domain Bacteria; phylum Bacillota; class Clostridia; order Peptostreptococcales; family Peptostreptococcaceae; genus Intestinibacter. The sequence continues at coordinate 6,656 of NZ_JALEXO010000130.1, read as the reverse complement.
TCAGATGCAGATGATATAAATACTATTGGAACTTTAGATAATTTTCTGATTTCAGTACACCAGTGGTATCCGTTAAAAAACGGAAGTGTAATATCTAAAAGCACTAATTGCGGATCAAATTCCACAAATTGAGGTATAATATCTTGAAAATCTGTAATCCTCTTAGCGGTAAATCCCCAGTTTGAGATTTCCTTTTCAATTGATTTTGCTATAATTTCATCGTCTTCTATAATTAAAATTTTATGCATAAAAACACCCTTTCCTATTTATAATAAGCATCTATTCCATCGGCAACACCTTGCATAAATTTCTTTTGATAAGCAGGGTCGTTTAAGTTATAGTCATCAGTTTTATTGCTTATAAATCCCATTTCGAAAAGCACGCAAGGAACTTCAGACCAGTTGAATCCAGTTAATGTTTCAGTTTTATAAAGTTTATAGCCAAACATTTTTATACCGCGATTTTCTAATGCTGTATTTGTTAATTTAGCTATATCAGAGCTTGGCTTACATATAGATTTATATTTACTTGATGATATATATCTATTGTTATATAGTGGAGTGAAAATAGTAGCTCCTTTTAGGTTGTTTTCTTCAGCTGAGTTACAGTGGATTCTTATTAATAAATCACAATTATTTTTGTTGGCAAATTTAGCTCTTTCTGCATTGCTCATTTTTATGTCATTTATATCTCTTATCATTATTACATCATAACCACGGTCTTCTAAGATATATCTAAGTACTTTAGATGCGTTTAGGTTGACCTTGTACTCTGGAACTTTAGTGTATGAACCAACTGCACCATAAGAGACTTTGATTTTTAATTCTGAAGATCCAGGAGCTATAGGTTCTTTAGATAAATCACCGACTGTTTGATGACCAGCATCTATACATATTCTATATTTACCTTTTGCATATTTGCTTGATAAATACCCTATTTTTCCGTTGTAATAAACTTTGCTCCAATTACCTGATTTAGATATTAGATAGATTTTTTTTCCTTTTGGAATTTTTGATATTAATGAATAGCTTGTGCCAGGACCTTTTCTAAAGTTTACAGATGATGTCGTAGTTTGTGCTTTCATGATAGTAGCGTATTTGGATAGTATGTAGCCTGATTTTGTACCTGCTTTAACTCTAAGCCAGTTGCCTTTATATCCCATTACAGTCACTATGTTGTTTTTTGTTAGAGTTTTGAGCTTTGAAGAGCTAGTACTGCGTTCGCTTCTTAAATATGTAGTATTTGACGTAATAATAGCTGATTTAGTTGGTGAAGTTTGTGCTTCTGAGATACTATTATTACTTACAAAAAATATATTAAAAGCCAATATAAAGGTCAATAAAAATGTAATTGATTTTTTCATATATAATCCCTCCTTAGAGTAAATTATATACTTATTTTTTATTTATATCATGAAAATATTTTTATTGTAAATAAAATGTAACCATTGATAAATCCCATTAAAAGATATTTATTTTTTATTTTTATAGTGGTATATTATTATATATGGGTGCATAATTTCGTATTTATGGGAATTTAAATAGTTTAAATTTTCAAACAAATAAAAAATAAAAATATGAAATATGTTTTAAATACTATATTTTAATAATTAATACTAGAAAATAATTGAGGAGGAGTATGTAAAATGATTAATGTTTTATGTTATGGTGATTCAAATACTTATGGATATAATCCTCTTAATGGCAAAAGATTCAGTACAAATGAAAGATGGACAGGAAGATTACAATCCATGTTAGGTAGAAATTACAAGATAATAGAAGAAGGCTTAAATGGAAGAACTACTATATTAGATGATCCAATGGGAGAAAATAGAAATGGAGAACAATACTTCGACGTAGCTTTAAAGAGTAACTATCCTGTGGATCTAGTAGTTATAATGCTAGGTAGTAATGATTTAAAGAAGAGATTTAATATGCCTGCTGCTGATATAGCAGATGGTGCAGGAAAGATAGTGGACAAGGCTATTAATTACAGCAAGGAAAAAAATGAAGATCACAATCCATGCAAGGTATTATTAGTTGCTCCTATCCATATAGGTAAGGATATAGAGGAATCACCTTATGCAGATTCATTTGGTGGAAATATAGCAAGAGAAAAAAGTCTACAATTTTCTAAATGCTACGAAAAGGTAGCAAAGGATCATGGAGCTTATTTTATGGATGCAGGATTTTATGTTAATCCAAGTCATGAGGATTCGCTACATTTAGATAAAGAAGGTCATAGAATTTTAGCATATGCTTTTAAGGATAAAATAAAAGAAATTATGGAATAATTTTTAGATAAAGTGAGTATATTTTAATATGTTTTAACTTTTAAAAAAGAAAGTTGATAGGGAGCGGTGCTATCTTCTTTCTTTATTTTTTTGAAAATATATCAATAAAATTTATTTTAAAATAAAAATATAAATATATACAAAAACTATAAAATATAAAGAAAATTGTAAAATAAAAAATAAAAAAAAATTTGAAATAATGAAGGAGTTTAAAGGGGAGTATAGAATTAATATATTAAGATTATCTTCCTTAATATTTTCAATATACATTTCAATCTCAAATATTGATTAAAAATTTTGATCAGATTGCGTAAACTTACAAGGTCTGGTTTTAGATGTGTTTAGTTGGTGAAATAACACCAACTTTTTTTTTTGAAAATATTGAACTTATCAGATAAATTTTGTGTATTTGAACTAAAAAAAAGTGAAAAGAAAAGGTTTTTAATTTATAATATAAGATATAATATTAACAAAGTTTATTTTAAAGGGGGCATGCTTTATGAATAAAGTGTCGTATCCAAGAAATAAGGTGTTAGGTGGAATTTGGGGATTGATTATAGGTGATGCTGTGGGGGTACCATATGAATTTAATCCAAAGGAGAGGATTCCAGAGTTAGATAAAATTGATATAATTACTCCGGATAATTTTAGAAAAACTTACAGCGATGTGCCTTTTGGTACATATTCAGATGACGGTGCTCAGTTTTTATGTATAATGGATAGCTACATAGAATGTGATGGATTTGACATAGATAATGTGGCTAAGAAATTTTTGGCATGGCTGTCAGATGGATTATGGGCTATAGATGGAAACATCTTTGATGTAGGAATACAAACCTTAAGGGCATTAGCTGATTATGCAAGGGGGACAAGCCCAAGGAGATCTGGTCTATGTGAACCAGAAGGAAAAGGAAATGGAGCTTTGATGAGAACATTGGCTCTAGCGCTTCTTGAAAATGAAGGAGATGTAAAGTTAGTTATTGATTCTCATGAGCAGGCTATGATTACACATGGTCATATTTGCAACCATGTATGCTGTGCATTTTACAATTTGATAGCAAAATATATGCTTGAGGGTATGGAATTTGAAGAAGCATATAATGATGCTATTAAATCTCTTAGAGAGATATATAAATATAAACAAGATTATTTAGATGAATTTGAGAACAATATATTGCCAGATGGAAATATAGTCGAAAGAGGTACTGGATATGTAATCGACTGCTTAAAGACAGCGTTTAAGGTTATCAGAGAAAGTAGCTCATATGAAGAGGCTATAAAAAAGGCGATTGCATATGGAAATGACACCGACACAACAGCAGCCGTTGTAGGTGGATTAGCAGGAATTATTTACGGATTTGAGGGAATACCTACTAGATGGTATGAATTACTAAGAGGAAAAGAAGATATATTAAATTTAATAGATAGAATAAATTTTGAAGAAATCTAGATTTTTATCTAGATTTTTTTGTGCAAAAAGTTTCTTATTTTTTAGAGTATGTTAAAATACATATAGGTTATTTTTAGAAATATATGGTTAGAATGAGAATATTAAGGAGAAAAATATGGTTAAAATAATAGCAAGTGATATGGATGGAACACTTTTAGACAGTCAAAAGAATTTTCCTAAAGAGATGGATTATGTTTTAGGTAAATTAAACGAAAAAAACGTTAGATTTATAGTAGCAAGTGGTAGACAATACTACAATTTAGTTGAGATATTTAAGAGATTTGATCAAGATTTTATTTATATAAGTGAAAATGGAGCTATGGTTTTAGATAATGATAAAATGATATATTTCGATGAAATCGACAAAGAAAAATTATTTAAACCAGTTGAAATAGCTAGAAAGATAAAGGGAGCATCGATAGTTTTATGTGGCGAAAAGGGTGCTTACACTGAAAATACAGGTGAAATATTTAAAAAGAACGCCGCTATGTACTACGAAAAACTAGAAGTATTAGATGATGTGTTAGATGTTGTCAGAGAAGGTAGAGATAGAATCTGTAAGATAGCATTATTCCATGATGAGAACTCTGAAAAATATTTATCTCATGAATTTAGTGAGGTCGAAGATGATTTTTTAATCTGCGTATCAGGTGAGTTATGGATGGATTTTATGAATCCAGGAGTAAACAAAGGAGAAGCTATTAAGAGAATACAAGAATATTATGGAATAACTTACGATGAAACGATGGCTTTCGGAGATTATTTAAACGATTATGAAATGCTTCAAAGCTGTAAATACAGCTATGCTATGGAAAATGCACATCCAAAATTAAAACAAATCAGTAACTATCACGCTAAATCAAATGACGAAAATGGAGTTATGGAGGTTATAAAGAGCTACTTTAAAATTTAATTATTTGGATGTAATAATTTAGAAATTAGAAATATACGGTGTATTTTATAAAGGAGAGGACTATTAATGTTTGTAGATAGTGAAGATATAAAGAATGTAATACCAGAGGTTGTAAAAATAAGAAGACATATACATATGTATCCAGAAATTAGCGAAGAAGAATATGAAACATCTAAATTCATAAAAAAATGCCTAGAGGAAATTGGTTTAGATGCATACATAGTAGGAGATACAGGTGCTGTGTCTACTTTGATGAACGATCCTAGCTTTCCTACAGTTGCATTGAGAGCTGAGATAGATGCATTGCCTATAGAAGAGGAGACTAATTTAAGCTTTAAGTCTAAAAATAAAGGTGCGATGCATGCTTGTAGTCACGACGGTATAGTAGCGACTGCATTAGGTGTAGCCAAATTGCTTTATAAAAACAGAGAACAATTAAAATGCAATGTCAAATTTATTTTCGAGCCAGCAGAGGAAGTAGGAAAAGGAGCTAAAAAGCTAATAGAAGAAAAAGTCCTAGAAAACCCAAAGGTAGACAAGATGATCATCTTCCACTACGCAAACTCAGAGCCAATAGGAATGGAGATCCAAAAGAGTGTATCTACAGCAACTCTGGGTAGAGTTGGCATCGAAGTAACTGGAAAATCAGCACATTGGGGCGAGGCAGAAAAGGGAATAAACGCAATATCTGTATCTGCAAAGGTAGTAAGTGCTATAGATGATATCAACGAAGAATTAAAGGACAAGATGCAATTTGTCCTTGGAATGGGAACTATAAACGGTGGAGTTAAAAACAACATAATGGCTGAATCTGTTAAATTAGAGGGGACTCTAAGAGCATTTAGCGATGAAAATTTCAGTTATGTACTGACTTATTTACAAGATAAGATGAAGGCAATCGAAGAAGAAACAAATGCAACTATCGATGTAGATTTAATATCACACCTTCCTGGCTTAGTAAACAACCCAGAATTAGTCAAAATGGGAAGTCAAGTCGGCAAGGAAATATTCGGAGATAGATTTGTCTTAGGAGAGAAACCTTTCTTGGCAGGAGATAATGCGGCGTATTATTTTAGATTAATTCCTGGAGTTAGGATAGTATTTTTCGCCGAAAATGGCGGTGAAAACTGGCCTATTCACAATAGTAAGTTCGATTTTAGCGAGGAGATTTTCCCTTATGCTATATGTACACTTTATAATTTGATTTCTATCATGGGGTAGTTTTGAGATTTATTGATAGTTTAACAAGTAGCAGTCACAAGGTTTGTTTTGTGATAGTTACTTGTTTTTTTATCGAGAAAATAGATTGAATTATTGGAAAACGATTTCAAAAAATGCATGAATATAACAATATATTTTACGGCTAAAATAAGGAGTATATTGCTTTTAATAAAAATTAAAATTTTTCGGAAAACATAGATACAACTTTGTAGTTTCAATGGTTTGTTACTTTTTTATATAAAAATAAACAATAAAAAAACTAAAAGTTAGATTATGTTAATATTGTGATATTTTGGGTTAATATACTTATAGAAGATTTATAGTTTGCGATATATAATTGAATTAACAAAAGACAAGAAAATAAAATATAAAAAAATAAATTAATTAAAAGTTTTAGGAGGTAGTGGATATGAACAAATTATTTAGAAACGATATGGATAACAAAATGTTTAGAGATTTAGTATTATCATTTACAGTATGTTTTACTTATGTATCATACAATGGCCTAGTAGCAGGTATGACAAACGGAATTATAATTTCAATGGCAGCAGCTGGATTCTTCACTCTAGTAAGTGAAATAGTTAGAAACTTAGTAGAAGTAGACTTAGAAATTAAAAAATCACTTTCAAAAGAAGAAGTTGCTAGAAAATATCAAATGAGATTAGTATTAAGAGATTCATTAGTAACATTCGTATTAGTATATGGATTCATGACTAGTCCATTAGTAGGAGCTTTAACATTAGGAACTGCAGCAGCTTATATAGTAGCAGCATTAGCAC